>JAGQQP010000320.1 GCA_020426085.1 Planctomycetaceae bacterium
ACCGGTTATAATGGTCACCCGTTTGTCAAGACGCCGGAACTCGATGCGATGGCAGAGGACGCCTTCGTGTTTGACCGCTTCTATGCCGGTGCGCCAGTCTGTTCGCCCACCCGGGCCAGCGTGATGACCGGGCGGAACCCGAACCGGGCCAAAGTCACGAACCATGGTCGTTACATGCGTCCGCACGAGCAGACCATTGCTGAAACATTGAAAGCGGCCGGATACGTCACGGGCATTTTCGGCAAAGTGCACCTGGGCTCGGGACAGCCCGACTCGCCCTGCAATCCCACAGGCATGGGATTCGATGAATGGGTCATCGGCCTCAATTTTTTTGACAACGATCCCTACCTGAGCCGCATGGGAAAGATTGAACATCGCAAAGGAAAGGGCTCAGTCATCCTGATGGATGACACACTCGCGTTCCTCAAAAAACACAAGGATGGCGACAAGCCGATCTTCACGGTCGTCTGGTTCCCTTCTCCACACTCCCCACACGCAGAAGTGCCGGATGGCGACCGCCTGTATGAAGGGAAAGCACATGCGGGATACTACCGCGAGATTACGCTATTGGATCAGCAGGTCGGGCGTCTGCGACGCGCGCTGCGGGATATGGACATGGCGGAGAATACAATCGTCTGGTACTGCAGTGATAATGGCGGGCTGGTCAAGGAGACTTCCGGTGGACGTGAGAAAAAAGGGAGCATCTACGAAGGGGGCCTGCGTGTGCCGGGAATCATCGAGTGGCCTGCCAAAAAACTCAAAGGTCGCACCTCAGTCCCTGTGGCGACATTTGATATCTACCCGACATTGCTGTCTATGGCCGGGGTGGAATTGTATGCACCGCATCTGATTGATGGCATGGATGTGAGCGGTATCATTTCGGGATCGGTCACCAAACGCAGTAAGGCGATGGGGTTCTGGCATCAGTTACAGGGTGGGCAAGGCACCCGCAGTGACCAGATTCAGAAAGCGATCATGGAGAAGCAGCAGGCTGGTGCCCCCTTACCCCATGATCCTGTCCGCATGCGTAAAGACGTCGACGAATTCCCACAGTTTCCAGAAAACACGACAACCGGGCATGCCGCGTGGAACGACTGGCCCTGGAAACTGCATCGTATCAAAGGGACGAAATACGAACTCTATAATCTGAAAGATGACCCGATGGAGAAAAAGGATCTCTCGCAAGATCCAGAACAGGCCGAACGACTGGACTGGATGAAACAGGGGCTGGATGCCTGGATGCGGTCTGTGATTCAGAGTCTCAATGGGAAAGATTATGAGAATCTGAAGTGAAGTGGGAGAAGGTTCACAGTACTTGAACCGGTCTGGTCAGTTTTTCCTGTCCGTTTCCTGCTCGCTGCGCTCGCCCCGAATTACATTCGGGCTCACCCCAGACGGTTTCTTGAGTATTCCCATTGGGTTTTGAATAGTAACTGAATGTTGCCAGGTGGGCGGACACATGGGTACCGCCTCTACGTCTATGTTAACCGGATGAACGAGGGGGGGTAAAAGTTTTTTCAGAGCGGCTTGTAAATCATGCGTGCACCGTAGAGGTACCAGCGTCTGGTGTCGGTCTGCCAGCCGCGGAGGGTGAATAAACCGCAGCGCCAGTAGTGATCGAATCCGCCGCCGTGCACGTAGCAGGTCGCGCTTGTGCTCAGATAATAGTAGTCGCCGAAGTTGTGGTTTCTCAGTGTGTCGCTGCCGAGACGCGGAGTCGTCTGGGCATGTGGCACCGCGTCCACGCCCTGATTGACGTAATCCAGGGGAAGTGCCAGCAGGGGATGAGCCGGATCGAAGGTCAGGTTCTTCATATAATTCCGCTCGCGATCGCCGCCGACGGTGCCGTTGTCGGTCTGGATCTCCTGGGTGATGCCAGTCAGTCGATACGCGCCGCTGGTGACGTCGCTGGCGTGATCATGCATGTTGTCACAGACGTACGCCTGGCCGTTTTTGAAGTTCAGGCCGTCGATATAATGCCAGACGTTGCCCCACAGGTTCTCCATGTAGCGGTATCGTACGGCACAGCGATAACTGGCGTCTGTTCCGCCGCCATTGAGTTTCGTGTGGCCCGAGGGTGTCTGCAGGCTGTCGGCCCAACCGGTTTTCTGGGCCGCGCCGCCGAGCATCATATCCGTGGTCGTGTCGAGCGGGGGTCCATCGAAGTAGATCGACGTCATGCCCTTTTGCGGCGTATCGGCCTCCACACGCAGGATGGTGCGTTCGTTCGCCAGAACGGAATGCTGATCATTCCAGTCCACCATTTGGATCGCCGACCCGACGAACAGTTTCTGAGACAGGGACGAACGCCATTCACTGACGACAAACCGGTTGGTATTTTTCTCTGCCAGCGTACATCGCAGGCGGGCACCGCGCGAGGGTTGCAGGATCTTCCCCCAGCCGCCGCCCACCGCGGCCTGACTGTCACGAGTGGCATATTCCACGAGGAACAGGTTCTGCAACAGATTTAACGTGCGGATGTCGAGAATCCCATAGCCGGGCCCGTTGGCTCGTGCAAAACTGCGGTATTCGGGACGCGTGCCATCCGCCGTCGGGTAGACGCCTGAGATACTCAGCATTTTCCCGTCGCGTACGTGGGCTTCGTAGGCACTGACGTAGATCGCCGGCAATTCTCGCCCGTCTTCCACGAAGGCCGGATCAACAACAAACCCCGGCAGCGGCTTGTCGCTGACAAAACGGTATTCATACCCGTCTTTTATATACCGCAGCGCATAGTGCCGGGGGATTTCCACGAATACATTTCCGTTACTGCCCGTTAATGAAAAACCGGGGTCACCCGCATAGGTCACCGTGGCCTCCCCTTCTTCCTTCTGTAGAACATTACAGAGCTTCATCTGGCTGAAGGGCGCGATCTGATCAAAGTCGGTCGGCTGGAAGCCCTTTGCTAATCCGATCCGTTCGCACGGGGCGAGATAGTCATTAACTTCGTCAACGACGAGTTTCCAGCGGACGCCGTAAGCGGCGGGGATACCTGAGCCGTCGTCATTGCCGGCCTGGCACTTTGATTGTGCGGCAGTCACAAAAAGTACGGTGAGGGATACGAGGACATGCAGGTAATTTCGTTTAAGCATAAATCGTTTTTCAGTTGATCGAATATCAAATTGAAACATCATCTTTGTTTTATCCAGTAACGAGCCGCAGTAGATCTGAATGAGTCATTCTACTGCCAGCGCGTATGTCGATCCAGTGTGAGACATAATCGTAGTATTCCTGACGAGAATGTGAAGACGTATTCTCTCAGTAATGTGCTTGCACTATCAGTTTCCTGTTCGCTACGATCGGCCCTAATTACATTCGCGCCCACCCCAGGATGTTATAAACTGCTGCCTCGAAGGGTTAGACTAAATAAATCGTCGCCAGACGAGCGAATTCGTCGATACCGCCTCCTGGATCTGATCTCGACTGTCTGTGGCGGATTTTATTTTTTTGCGAAGTCGCTTTTGATCTGACAGTTCGGTAAGGCCTGTTGCAGAGCAGTGATTCCCCCGGGAGTGACTTTGGTCTGGATGAGATTGAGATTCCGCAGCGTCTTCATATTATAAAGATACTTGAGACCGGCATCAGTGATCTTGCAGTTCGCGAGATCCAGTTTCGCCAGGTTTTCCAGCCCGACGAAATATTGCAGTCCCTGATCCGTGATGCCTGTGGTTGCCAATGTGATCTCATTCAGCGAGTTCAACCCCTGCAGGTGCTTTAACCACTCGTCTGTGATATTGCGATTCAGATGGGCAAATAAATTCTCCAGTCTGGTCAGACTGGCGAGGTACGCCATACCAGTATCATTGAGTTGCGGGTTATTGGTAATCTTTAATTTCGTCAGATTTTTCATTTCCCCGATGGTTTTCATACCGTCGTTGGTTATGTCGGTATTGGTGACATACAGCAGTCGCAACGGCTTGAGACTGGTGAGCTCACGCAGCCCGGCATCGGTGAGTTTTGTGTCTTCCAGCGAAATCGCATTTAAAACAGGGAGTTCCTTAAGATACTTGAGCCCCTCACCAGTAATACTGGTGTGATTTAAATGGAGAAACCCTAAGTCTTTCAGGTTCTTGAGATATTGCAGGTCCTGATCCTGAATCTGAGTATAATCCAATTTCAGGGCGGTGAGATTGCTCAGTCCTCTCAGCAGTGACAGTTCCTGAGGTACGATGGCCGTATTACTCAAATCGATGTTATAAAAGCTGACAGGCTCATCCGGCAGCTCTTCCATACGGGAGACATGATTCAGAGGTGAGTTGACACTAACCTTGCCTCCCTGGCTGAAAACCCACTCGAGAATTTCCCGTTCTGTCATAATGGAATCGAAATCACTGAAGATCCTGCAGTTCGGCAGGGCTTTCTGCAGAGCGGCAATACCTTCGCGAGTCACTTTGGTCTTAATGAGATCGATTTTCCCGAGTTGCTTCATTCCGTGCAGATGTTTCAGACCAGTATCCGTGATGGGTGCAAGTTGCAGATTCAGTTCGTTTAAATGTTTTAACTTCGTCAAATACTCCAAACCAGCATCGGTGATTCGAGTGTTATAGATGTCGAGTCGAATGAGTTTCTCGTACCCGGCGATCTGCTTCAGCCCGACATCAGTAATCCCGGTTCTCCCCAGAGTGAGCAGTTCCAGCTCTGGCATCCCCGAAAGGGACTTCACCCCTTCGTCCGTAATCTTGGGATTCAGATGCGCATAGAACTTTTTCAGCTTCGTCAAACCTGAAAGGTGAGCTAACCCAACATCATCGACTTGCGAATTGGATAAGTTCAGAAAATTGAGTTGCCTTCGATTGCCAATCTGCTGCATCACACCGCTATCAATGGTGCAAGCGACCAGATCCAGGGTGATCAGGTTCAAGAATTGACCAAGGTGACTTAACCCTTCACCTCTGATCGTTGAATCATAAACTCTGATCGCCTTCAAAGATTGAAAGCCGCTGAGATACTTCAGACCATCCCCTTCGATAGTAAAACGCTCCAGATTGAGGTCATGCACTCCATTGACATATTTGAGATATTGAAAATCCTGTTCTCCAATCGAATCACCACTGAGCCTCAAAACGTAAAGCGGTTTCAGATTCGCCAGACGCTGCAGATCATGTGGTGAGAAGACAGCATCGCTCAAGCTGACGCTATAGAAGTCAACGGGTTCGGCTGGAAACTCTTTAATACTAGTCAGTTCTTCTTGATCTGAGTTGATAGTAACGGTCCCTCCCACGTTGAGCACCCACTCGACAATTTCACGCTCTGTCATGGGGAACGGCATGGGTGCTGACTCTTCAACAGTGGCAACGGCACCAGTTAAATCGGTCTGATCCACATCCAGATTGACAGTCCCGGCGGTTGGTGCGCCCTTGAAAAGGTATCCTGCTGTCAATGCCAGTGCTGCCAGCACAATACCTGAGATCAGCCAGCCCCGTTTTCCCCCTGAAGCTCTGCGATTCTGTAACTTCTGAAAG
>JAGQQP010000321.1 GCA_020426085.1 Planctomycetaceae bacterium
GAATTCCCTGATCAGAATAAGTTACCGATTTCAGCTTCACTCCCGAAGAGGCATAAAAACGACCTGCTTCCAATGCTTCAACCAGCGCTTCGGGTTCCAGCTTTTCAGACAGAATCACGACCCAGCCTCGCCCTGGCTCGCTGGCCCGGCTGGGAATTTTATGGTAATTGTGACCGTCATCCGTTCCCAGTCCATACATGATTGGCAGCTTCAACTCAGCCAGTCGCTTCGTCAGGATAATGTCCCAGATCTTCTCGGTACTGGCATGTGCTTCATCTCCCGAATCATTCACGCCGGGATGTCCGTTATAGACTTCGAAGAAATTCTCTCCAACCACCTTCATCAGGTCTTCCGCAGTGACCCCGTAATGAAAATTGGGATGATTCAAATGGATGATCATTTTTTGCCCGGTTCGCTCCCGCTGCGACAACAAAGCGTTCGTGTTATTCTGCATCACCTCGTAGACGCTCTTGCCACCTAAGGGAGTCAGCAGGGAGTGCAGGTTGGTTGCATTCATATGCACGGGATAGTTTTTGAAGCGATCGGTGACTTCTTCACTCTGGATCAGCAGATATTTTCCCGGCTCCCCCAGTTTCTCGGAGACTTCTTCGAAAGTGCGTAAGCGAACTTCAATTTGTCCGTCTTTATTTTTTCGCTCTTCCACCCAGTCAGGAAACCGCTTCTTCAACTCTTCGTAAGCATACAGTTTCCCTTTGTTTTTTTCAGGTACCGTCCAGCGTTCTGAATTGGACAATACATTGTGGTCGGTAAAAGACAGAAAATCGTATCCGTGCGACTTGTACCAGTCCGCGATCATTTCCAGATAATCATCCCCGTCACTCCAGAGAGAATGGGTATGCATATTACCCTTGTACCATTTCTGATTTCCAGTTTCTTTCAATTCAATCGTTTCTGCAGCATCTGCCAGAGGTCCGGTCAGACAGACAAAGCTGAAAAACAGCAGACAGACTGCAGGAAGACGAACGGAATGCCCGCAGGCAATGTATTTTTGGGAACGATACATGTTGAAAACTCCGAAGTAAAAGATCACTCATTCAAAAATATTTTTAACTCAAAAACTCTGCGGGGTATTAGTAATCAGATCGGCCTGCAGTTCATGTTGCTTGTAGACATCAGGTGCCGCTACAGGCTTTAAGACAAAGCCGGCATTCACCAGATTACGTAACGAGACCGGGGATGCTCCCCAGCGAACTATCACCTGTTTACCCGCTTCCGGCTTTTCCCCCTCCGGTTTTTCTGCTGTGATCGCCGTACTTTCCTCCACCGGCAGATTCAGATCCTGAGGGATCACCGCCCCCTGCACCTGTTTGTAATCCACATTTCCCCAGAGATAGAAAATCAGAAAAGTCAGTTCAAGCGGCGGCTCGCTTTTACTCACCAGTAGACAGTGATCGACATTCTGAGTCAGCCTCAGTTGATGTTCAAACTGCAGCAGCCGCTCACCTGAGGGGTTTGGTTTGGGAACGGAATACACACCATAGACGACATGTAATACGGACAGAGAAATGACCATCGCTATTTCCACAAGCCGATGCCCTTCCTCTTTTTTAAACCGATGACTGTACCAGAGCACCATCACCAGTGATAATCCGAGAATAATTAACTGTCGCAGAAAATGGGCTGTGATCCGGGGACTGAGCGTATCCGTATGCGAAGCACTGATAAAGATCACTGCCAGAACTCCTACTGTAAATACAGCCAGGACCGTCGGGTAACTCACGCGACGCAGCGCAATCTGCTGAAATTCCCAGGCCACAATCGCCAGCATCGGGATAAGAAAAAACAGCTTCCACATCGCACGCGTGCTGGCATTCATCTCGGGCAGATATTGCACACCCCACCAGAACAAAGCACCGCTCAAAGCCCACATCACAATCAGCCTGAGCCAGGCAATCTCCTGCATGTTTCCTTGAGGATTGATGACTCGTTTCAAACCGTGAAACAGCCCGAACACCGCAAACCCCAGCAGGAAGCCCATCGAAGAAATGAGATCCCGTACAAAGTACGAAGGATAAAATTCCGTTTTCCAGTACAGGCTGATATTCGGCTGCCCCGGTCCGGCAAACCACTTCCCCCAGAATCCTTCGATCTGAGAAGCCGCCATCAGTTCCCACCAGCCACCAACGGCAAACCCGGTGAAAGCCAGTATGAAAAATGATTTCCAGATGCGGACGGCTTGTTTGAAGACCGGTGTTTTTTTCTGTTCGCTTCCCAACCGGGATTTCGGCAACTCCTCCGGGTTCAAAATATAAAGCCCCAGCATCACCAGAACAGCCAGCGCCAAAGCGCCTCCGGAAAGCAGACATAGCCCCAGCGAAATTCCGCCACACAGAAGTTTGTAAGAAACAATGCCCGACTCAGAACGCAGATGTGTAATAAACCCCCAGATCGTCATCAGGGCAAACAGAATCGGAAACGCTGGTGCTTCAATCAGTTGTACCTGTTTCAGTACCACCGGATGAAATGCCAGCAGAAAGCAGAATACCAGCGCATAGCGGGGATTACAGACTTTCCTGGTCAGACGATAGGCGAAATAGAGCATTCCCGCCGTGGAAAAATAAGAGAACAGAACAAGTGACGAAGACCAGTGACCAATCACGGACAGCAGCCCGGTGAACATCCAGCGGATCAAAGGGGGCTGTGAGATGAGCGCATTCGTACTGTCTCCAATCAGTTCTGCTTTTCCGAGGCACTGTAATCCAAACCAGGCTGAAAGTTCGTCGATCCGATAGGAATGAAAGGCCAGCAGGCCCGGACCAAAGGCCAGTAACACGACCAGAGGGGACATCACAGCTGCACGCCGCATCACCGGAAACAGATCATGAGCAGGTGCCACCGATCGCTGTAACAGTTCCTGATCACTGATAACTACCAAGGGGTTTCCTTCCATGCATTCAGGACGGCTGACGGACTGCCACCTGCCGACACGATGCAAGATTACTCAAAAGCATTTCTAATGAAACAGCCTGTATTGTATCGCCCATGATAACTCAGGAACACTCTTCTTACAGGAAAATCCCTCAGGCAACAGTCACCAAAGAGACTTTAACCTCTCTCATACCAATACGTTTCGTCACTGCAGAGATCAACTCCTGTCAAATATTCTGATTGTACTCCCTGAACTCAACTAGAACTACGGAATCGGTCAAATCATCACATTTTTTCTGTTTTGACTCAAGACAGTCTGTCGAAGTTAACAATATGCGCATCCGCAGACCTTGAATCATTTTTAATCTCAGGATGAGAAATATGTATAAGGATAGAATGAATTTTTAAGATCCTTCGAATATTGGCTTCAATATGTCAACACACATCACAATAGATTCCGCTCATCAGCTGAGTGAACTCATCAAAAAGGCAATTTCTTCTTCTGAACTCTTTGCTAACCAGAGTGTTCAATATCATGTCGAACAGGAACAGGTTGTGCTTACTGGTATCGTTGGCAGTTATTATGCGAAACAGTTAGCCCAGGAATCAGTCAGCCGCATTCAAGGGGTCAGACAGGTCCATAATCGACTGACTGTCGCACAGGATCAGATGAGCCAGCCGATTCTCAGCACAAACTGAGGCGATGCTAAAAACCCTTCTCATAATGATTTAAGCGTTTAAATCTGCGTTGACATGTTTTTATGTATAGAATTTGGCAAAAAACATGACAATACATCAGGTTGCGCAAGCTGACCGTTGTCAAATCCGTGTGAATCTTGTTAGAATCCCCGTTCCCCTGCGTTTCTGATGGGGAAGCAGTCATTGTACGCACAGAGGATTCGGGGCGAACCCCCGTCACAATATAACCGTCATTCATACATACTAAGGGACACTGGAAGACAATGTCTTTACGAAGAGCTCAACTGGAACGTCAGTTACAAAACGCAGAAACCGCAATTGCCGATTACAGCAAGGTCCTGGATGAGCAGAATCTGACTCCGGAACAGCGTAAAAAGCATCCCAAGTGGAAGCAGGTCAATGCACAACGCAATCAGATCAAAAACCGCCTGAAGTCGCTGAAACTCATCGAAGATCGCGAAGAAGCAATCAAACAGGGAGTGACCGCTTCCGAATCCTCCGAAGACTAATTACCCAGTCTTCGCTTTAGAGATATAGACTCCCCATAGATTTGACGGAGTCACCCCGGAGAGGTGGCAGAGTGGCCGATTGTGCAGCACTGGAAATGCTGTGTCTCGGAAACGGGACCGGGGGTTCGAATCCCCCTCTCTCCGCTTATTTGATTGCCGTTGAGTTATAACCCTGTAACTCAGCGGCATATGCTTTTTCTGGACCGCTCCAGAGCTTCCCATTTGTGGCGTTATGTGGCACGGGGGGGCTCTGAATGGTTCTGTTGATAAAGCTATCATCAAAACAAAATCGGAAGCGTCACTCAATCACGGCCCCATTGTTCCACGCCACACTGATCTGACGAATGACCTCGTCGACGATTTCGCCAGGTCCCATACTGCCTCCGGGGCGAGCAGCGGCTGGTAATAACAGAGGTGCCTGTCCTACGATTTCGCCTGTTTTGAGGCTTACCAGAAAGACTTCACAGGGTAAATCTTCCGTCGGGCGACCGTTTTCGTCATAAATGCTCGGCTTCACCTCTCGGCTGCGTCCGACGATAAGATACTCCAGTGACAAAGTCTTTTGGAGCATTTTTTCCATATCGGATCCATCACTCTCGAGCGCGGAAGAGATCATGGGATTTTCATCGCCCATCCATACAATCGTATGTTGAAAATCATCACCAGAGATTGAAAAACGCTGCCGCTCGTAGTCTACACCACTTGATCCATTCAAATCAGGCGTTTGATAAGTTTTCAAATAACTTAATGAAATCATTGAGGTATTGGACCGTTCCGCATCACCCGCGATCAATACTGGTTTTGGATCCAGCGTGAGATCGAGTTTTGTCTCCTCCACTGGAGTGAGTCCATCAATACGAGATACGACATCTTCCAACGTCGAATGTAGCGACTCATACTGTGATTGATATTGTTCAATCACTTCCCTGGTCGTAGGCCCGAACTGAAAGCCGGTCCGCACGCCGAAGCGCACGAGTGCCAGTAACAGAAAACCGAAAACCAATGCTTGAGGGGCATACTTTTTCATCATGTTCTTTCAAATTCCGTAACGTAGGAGACTTTGCAGAAATCACTGCAAAGCATGTGTTCTAGAAGGTCTGCTCAGTCTCTTACAGTCATCCATGGTCTGACTCACTCGCTAACTTTTGCCTGGTATCAATTTATCACGCGATATCACTGTCACTGGCGAGAGGGCGTCACATTTTACCATAGTGAATTTCAATCTAGTAAACCTGGTTCGAATGGCTCTGGAAACGCTACAGTAAAAACTGGACACAGTCTGAATCCGTGAGAAGTTCCATAACTGAATGAGTGAATTGATCGTTCAAGCCTCTACATGTGAGATATTGATGCGAGCCA
>JAGQQP010000322.1 GCA_020426085.1 Planctomycetaceae bacterium
TGACCGTAGATAACTCTGGCTGTTATCCCAGCAAAACTACGATCGTCATCTCTCATGGAGATTCTAAATTGATGTCTGATCCAGACCGACCTGTTGATTCGACTTCCAGTCGGCGGAATTTCCTCACCGCTACTGCCGGCATTGCCGCTGGTCTGCTGCCCGCTACTCTTTCTGCAGAGGAACTCGATATGAACGCTGCGTATGTGCGACCGAAATGTCTGTTCTTTGATGTCAACGAAACACTGCTTGATCTGGACGCAATGAAAGAGAGTGTCGCAGCCGCACTGGGAGGGCGCCCCGATCTGCTGCCGCTGTGGTTCACGACAATGCTGCAGCATTCCCTGGTGGCAACCGTTGGTGATCACTACGAGGATTTCGGTGTGATCGGCGCTGCCACACTGCAGATGGTGGCCCGCAATCAGGGCATCGATCTTTCAGACGATGCTGCAAAGCAGGCGCTCGCGCCGATCCGCTCACTGCCGGCCCACCCCGATGTCAGGCCAGCCCTTGAACAGCTCAAGCATGCCGGTTTCCGTATGGTAACGCTAACGAATTCCTCACAGGCAGGCATCGACGCACAAATGAAAAACGCTGGCCTGACGGATCTGTTCGAAGACCGTTTGAGTGTGGAACACGTGCAGATGTTCAAACCTCACAGCCACGTTTACAAATGGGCGTCGCGCAAAATGAACGTGCCTCCGGAAGACTGCATGCTGGTCGCCGCCCACGGCTGGGACATCGCCGGCGCACTCTGGGCCGGCTGGCGCGGCGCCTTCGTCGCCCGCCCCGGTGCCCAACTTTATCCCCTGGCCAAGCAACCCGAAATCAACCAACCGGATATGAAACAGGTGGCAGCAGAGTTACTGCAATTGGGCGGGGAATGTTGTTCGTGAGCCATGACACTACCTGAGGGTTTATAAAGGGCTCCTGAACTCTGATCCTGTCAATCCAGATTGATGATATCAATTTCATATTTGAGTTCTGGCATCTGCTTGAGCGTAGCAGTTGAAAGGCCTTGATCATCGGGGCCTGTGATCAGCGCATCATAATTCAGTTTCAGATCACAGAGTCCATGATATTCGAAACAGTTGTTGACAATCTCAAACAGGTTTTCCTGCTGCAACGGGATCTCCAGAGTTCTGAGATCAGACTCGAATTGAATCTCAGAAGAGCCATCCAGACTCGCCTCCAGTGTTTCGTCACAGTATCCGTCTTCATCGTAATGAAAGAAACGAACCGTTTGATTTTTGCTGCTGAGTTCGAAAGCAAAACCGCTGATTTCACCTGTTTCGACAATCTCTTGAGATAGTTCCATCATGTCCAGACTGTCTGGATGCGAAACAAAATAAGTTCGATCTATCCCCTTGAACATCAGTGCCAGAATAAAACGTTCCGGTAAGGGAATCGACTCGCCTGCAATATCCCCCAGAACTGCCTCTGATTCTTTTTCATCGCGTTCCTCTTCATCACTCCAGAGGGTATCGAATAAATCATCGCGCGCCAGTTCGATGTCTTCATCAATCCCAATGTAAGCATATTCGCCTTCCAGCGAGGTCATGCCACTCCATAGAAGTGGCTGATCTGAACTGAATGGCTTCTCAGTGCAATCTGATTCGAGTTTCTTTTCCTCATCGAACTCAGTCACTATTTTTTTATCGGGGAAAAAGCAGGGGATATCGGAATCAGGCACAAAAACGACTAATTGCCCGCGGGGAAATGCGCCCGACCAGCCACAGGGGTACCCGCCTGCCTGAAAAATGGAAAACAGAGTCTCGTGCATACTCGCATTATCTCTACCCAGAAGCGCCCGACACTTGCAGATCATATACAGCGCATCAGCGATGCAATCTGTCTCATCCTTAATCAGGATTTCTTTGAGCTGGTCGTTCATCAGAATAAAGAACTGCTTCCAAAGCTGATCAAACTGGCTGGTCAGAGATCTTTCTAATTTCTCAATCGCTTTGAATTCTCCGGTCGTATCTCCGTAGTTCATCAATTTACCGATGTCATCGCGCAAGAGTTCATCCCAATCAGCGCGTTTGATATACGGTTCGTAATCATCCACACAATCATTCATTGACTTTCGATATAATTCGATCTCTTCGAAGGTATGAATCTGTTTGATCTGATAGCCGGAGGTTTCTGCCAACTGCTGATCGAAGGGGATCGACAACAGTTTGCCTGACTGCGCAAAAGTAATGACTTCCTGCACCGCGTCGTTGTGGGGGCCAAAGTCGAGTTGATTGAGGGGTGTGGGCATATGGGATCCTGACTGATTACAACCGGCACATCGATCATGTGATAAGCGTTACAAATTTGTACAGAACTATTGAGATTTTCAGTTCGAGGGTACAGAATTGATTACAACAGAACCAGCGTTATCACCTGCTCCGTTGCGAATCTTCAAAGTTTTCATTCAATTTTAATTCTTGTGCCAACAACTCTAAGGTCAGTTGGACTCGGCAAACGAAGCCATCTCTACAGATTGAACGATTTGAGACCACATGCATCTCAAGACAACAGACGCACAACATTCCTGGAACTGGTACCTGCTGTGCGATAGTGCTGTTTGCTGGTTGTTCAGACCAGAAAGGAGTTCCCGTGCCCGAATTTGATCCCCTGGCTTCGTCCGAATTCGATCCAGATGAACTGGAAGAAGCCCGCGAGACGCTGACGCCGCTGCAGTTTGCCATCGAATATGGCACTTATGAAGAAGTGGAACGGGCGATAAAGGACAAGCCTGACAGTATTCATCAACCAACCGACCTGGGCAATCTGCCGCTGCATCTGGCAGTTCATCAGGGGAAAATCAAAGCAGTCGAACTGCTGCTGAAATCGGGAGCCGATATCAATGCAAGGGGTGACTACGATGAAACACCTTTGCAGGTGGCGCTCAAAGATGAGAGTGACGAAATTGTTCGCCTGTTATTAAAGAATGGGGCAGATCCGAACAACTTGAATGTCTTTGGAAATCGTCCTCTCAGTTATGTGGGAGACTCTGAGACTTTTGATATGCTGGTAGAACATGGTGCCGAAGTCGATCTACCGATTGTGATGCTAAAGGGGGACTTTGAACGCGTCCGGCGGATGCTGGCTGAAGACCCGAATCTGGTCCGTTCTCTCCATCCGAAAGTCAGACAGGATATTCTCAATAGAGGTATCTCAATGATTTGTGGAAGATTTGATCTGGAAATTGAGCAGAAATACGGTCAGCCGATCAATCCACTCTTTGCCTCCACCGATGAGTTTAAGCAGAAGTCTGGTGAAGAGTTCGACCAGCATTTTCGCAAAGTGATTGCAGAGAACCGCGACATCCTGGAAACATTGATCGCACAGGGGGCTCCCCGAACCATTCCCCATCAGGAACTTGACATGGCCCTGACGTACGATCAGGCACCGCTGGTGGAATTATTACTGGAGTATGGAGCGGAGTTTCCCGCAGAAGATGATCATCGCTGGAGTTTTATCGCTGGACCACATCAGTTTTTTGGTTTATCGAAGATGGGCAAACCACAGCTCATTGAGAAGTACAAGAAATTTATAAAAAAGTGAATGGAAGAAGTTCTCCTGTCTCGAAGCATTTTCCGATGCAATCAATTTCGTGTGGTTTCGTGCCTTTCGTGGTAGAAAAAAAGCATGGTTGAATGTTCTAACGGGCTCCATTCATTGCGTTTTCTGAATCGATTTTCACCAGGCGGGTGGACACATGGGTCCACCCCTACTTTACTGAGGTCGGCTTCGTTGAGCTGATTTGAATGATTGTTCTGACAGTTTCCTGTTGTCTGCGACAACCCCGAATTATATTCGGGGCCATCCCCCTGGTAATTAATGATCGATGGGGTGGGGTTCCTGAAACATGGCACGTCGACCACGGTTGTTGTGACAGCCTGGCTACCGTAAAGTAGAATCCAGCTCTGCTCCAGATGCTTTCCATTCCAGTAAGGTTCCGCCATGATCCCCGACATTACCAACCTGTTCACGCCCTTTGAAAGTCTGCCTGATGAAGAGCAGTTCGAGGAACTCTTTCGTGGTAAGTCGTTTCGGGTGGAGCGGATTGTGTCCACCGGGCAGTCCACGCGGGAAGGACAATGGTACGATCAGGAGCACGCCGAATGGGTTGTTTTACTCTCGGGGGCGGCTGTACTGCGATTTGAGGGAGAAACCGAGGGACGCTCCCTGAATCCCGGGGATGCAGTGAACATTCCCGCGCATTGTCGGCACCGGGTGGAAGCGACGGCAGCGGAGCAGGAAAGCGTTTGGCTTGCAATCCACTATGAGCCTGTCGAGAATGGGTAGAGTAAACGACAGTTTCCAGCATACTTTTATTCCAATCGATTACAGAAAAGAAACACAGACTGATGAAAAAGAATCCGGTCAAGGCGGCGTTGAGTGAAGGGAAACCTCAGGTAGGAACATGGCTCTCATCGGGCGATATCATGATGACCCGGCTGATGGCCCGCGTGGGTTTTCCCTGGCTGACAGTGGATATGGAACATTCTCCCATCGACTGGTCGCAGGCGGCGCATCTGTTCGGTGCGATTGCGGATGCGGGTTGTGTCCCTCTGTGTCGCGTTCCCCTGGGAAAATATGAATTGATCAAGCGGGCGCTGGACGCCGGGGCGCATGGAATTATCGCGCCGATGATCAACACCGTCGAACAGGCAAAAACCGTCATTGATGCTGTCAAGTATCCGCCGATTGGAAATCGTTCGGTTGGTGGCGTACTGCATGCGATGAACTTCGATGCCACCGCCGGCGACTACTACAAATACGCCAACGATGAAATCCTCGTCGTCCTGCAGACCGAATCACCCGAAGGGGTCGAGAACGCCGAAGAGATCTACAGCCTGGACGGCGTGGATGCCATCTTCGTCGGTCCCAACGACCTGACCTTCCAGATGAGCAAAGAGACCGGCGTCCATCCTTCGCCCGATGAACTGGAAGCCATGCTGCAGCGGATCCTGGAAACCGGCAAGAAGACCGGCACCCCCGTTGGCCTGCATGTGCAAACCGTCGAAGCCGTCGAACAGCGGATCGCCGAAGGCTGGCGGTTCATCGCCTGCGGCAGTGAAGTCAAGTTCATGGTCAACGAAGCCCAGCGGATCGTCACCGGCCTGAACCTCAAGTCCGACACCGCCGACCTGGCCCGCTACTAGGCCAATCGCGGTTCAGCGAAAAAACAGAGAGGCCATTCCTTCCGGGAGTGGCCTCTTTTATTTGCGCAATAAAGAACCAGTTATTCTGCACCGACCTGAATGATCGTGCGTTCCTGATGTGTCCCGTTTAGCAGACTGTGCACCGTCTGATGTATCTGGTCCAGCCTGATCACCTTCGCCCGTGAATCGAGGTCGTCCAGTTTCCAGTCAGTCGCCAGCTTCTGCCAGAGGGCGGCTCGTTTTTCGATCGGGTACCAGGCGGAATCGATCCCGTCCAGCGTCACGCCCCGC
>JAGQQP010000323.1 GCA_020426085.1 Planctomycetaceae bacterium
ATTGACTCGACCGCTTCAACCACCTTTCGAATGCCGTCGTGATTCACCACGCCTCGAAAACCCTGTTCCCGGGTCCGACCATGAATGGCGACCGCAACCACACCCACTTTTTCAAATTCCCGCGCGAAAAACGGAGCAGACAATTCACTGTCATCCCAGCCCAGTCGCATCTTCACCGAAACCGGAATCTTGACAGCTTCCACGACCGTCTGCACAAGCGAAACAGTATCGCTCGGCCGACACATCATACTGGCACCAGCGCCCCCTTTGACAATCCGATTTACCGGGCAGCCCATGTTGATATCAATCGAATCGACGTCCCGCGACTCGAGTAACTGCGCCGCCTCTTTCATCTGCTGCGGTTCACTCCCAAAGATCTGAACAGCAAACGGAGAATCTTCAGGACAGGTCTGAGTCAGCTGGAGTGTCTTCTCACTTCCTTCCAGGAGTCCGCGTGCATTCACCAGATCGGTTGTCGCCAGTCCGACTCCACCCAGTTCACGCACAATACGTCGAAACGGTAAATTCGTATAGCCGGCCAGGGGAGACAGCAGATAGCGTGATTCCAGCTGCAGTGCGCCATAACTAACGGGCGGACGGGAATCGGGTTTCGGCGGACAGACTGGTTTCATGAGCTCATTCATCAGGTTAACAGGGCTGCAAATCAATAACTCAACGCATTTTATCAGTCATATCAGGCTCTGAAAATGCCCCCCTTTGAGAATCTCGCAGGTTCGAACTACCTGAAAACAGGGAAATTACCACAAAAGTAAAAATAGGGGGTCTACTTAGACATTTCTTATTGAAGTTACTCTAACGGTTATGCCGATAACGTTGATATCGATCCTTTCTGACTTCATCCCATGGGAATTTTCTGGTGCTGACACGCATATTATTAATGCTGATCTGCTTTGGCAGCCTGCCTGGGTGTGTGATTATGCATACCTCAGTCACCAATCCCAATCCCCGACTCAAAACCGTGGCGCTGGTTCCGTTTTTTAATCTGAGCCAGGAACCGGATGTCGACGGTCGCCGCTTCGCACTCGCCTATTATTCAGAACTACAGAAGGTGCCAGGATTTCAGGTCCTGCCTCTGGGTGTCTCTGAAGTCGCGATGGTCGAAAATAAGCTGTCGATGAACAATCCGGATGATGTGCTGAAGCTGGCAAAAATTCTGAACGTGGATGCGGTTGTCATCGGTGCGGTTACCGATTACTCGCCTTACTATCCGCCTCGCATTGGCATGCAGGTCTCCTGGTATTCTCCGCATTCTCAGGAATTCATCCCGGGAATGCCGCTGCTGGTAGAAGAACGCCACGCTGAAAAATCGATGTTGAATAAGCTGTTCAAAATGGATCGCGTCGCAGCCAGAGAAGTAAGACACGAAGAGCATCGACAGAATAAAGAAGTCAGACATGCAGCTCACATCGAGCAAAAAGAAACCCGTAAGGCTGAGAAAGAACTCCGTAAAGCGGGCATGAAAGACTGCCCGGAAGGCTGTCCTGTCGAGTTTTCAGAGCCTACTACTACTGAGAATGCGGTAATTCGAGGACAGTCTACCGATTCGCTTGACTCCTGGCCTTACACACAGAACCAGTCGGGTATTGTTCAGGCAGCCGCCCAAGCCAATCAGGGATCACCATCCCTTGATGAGCCACTGCACGCTCCTTTGCCGACTGATTCACAATCAAAAGTCGGAGCAGGGCCAAAAGTCGGAGCAGGTCAGCAGATTCTCCCCGCCCCAAAACCAGGCATTTCTTCATCTTCTATCCCACCTCAAAGCAATACTTCGGTTGTGAAGCAATTCGAAGACTACTGCCCCCCCACTCAGGTCGGAACGTATGACCCCCACCAGCCTTTCATGTCGTACACACGTCTCTTTGATGGTTCGGATGCGGCTCTGGTAGCCCACTTACGCGATTATCTCGAAGTCAGTGGAGACCGCCGCAGTGGCGGCTGGGAAGCCTATCTGCACCGGAGTGAGGACTTTATACGGTTTACATCACATTTAATGATTCTAGAGATGTTAACACTGCACGGCGGACAAGCTAAGCATCAGATCATCTTCAAAGTAAGAAAATATCGATAATCCCACCGCTCAGAAGCCGATATTTATTATTGCGGTTTTATGAGCGCTCCCAACCTATCCAGTCGTAGATTCCAGTGCTCTGACGATATACAAAGGACTGCTACAGTGAAACAACAAATGAATGTCGTTGCGTTAGTTAAAGATTCAGAACGTTATGTGTTTCTCTACGATGATGCCAGTTCTTCACAAATGCTGCAGACACTTGGTCAATATGCGGCTGATACAGACTTGAGTTTTACCTGGTATGATGCAGCAGTCATGAGCCAGAAAGTTCGTAAACTCCGTCGGGAAGCCGAGCTTGAGGAACAGTCAGGTCGCCTGCGTAAAACCGCCTGATGCGACCTCAGCGAAGTTAACTCACCTGATTTCGCTCCACAATCACCACCAGACGATTTTGAATGTAATATGATCTCTTCGCAAGCAGTCAGGTCGATTGACCTTCATGATGCGATTGACCACTTTCTGCGATATCTGCAAATCGAAAGAAATTCTTCAGACCTGACGCTGAAGTCTTATGCGGAAGATCTGGAAAGCCTGGTGGAATATCTGTCCGAGTACGAAGGATCTCTACTCCCTCCCGATCAGATCGGGATCAGTGAACTTAGACGATACGTCGCGTATCTGCATGAATGTCAGTACGAAAAAACCACGATCGCCAGACGTCTGGCCTGCCTCCGCAGTTTTTTCCGTTACTGCTGCCGGGAAGGGTACTCAAAAACCAATCCCGCTAAACCGCTCCGTACGCCGCGGACCGGTAGAAAATTACCTCATTTTTTAACCACCGATCAGATCGGCACATTGCTCGAGGCACCTCCGGCCAACCAGAAAATGGGTCTGCGCGACAGAGCGATTCTAGAAACACTTTATTCCGCCGGACTGCGTGTCTCTGAACTGGTAGCGTTGAACCTGAGTGACTGGGACCAGGATGCCAACATCATTCGCGTCCTCGGAAAAGGCCGCAAAGAACGCATTGCCCCCATTGGAAGCTTTGCCGCCAAAGCACTATCGCACTGGCTGGAAGAACGCGAAGCCAAACCGGCCGGTCATCCCGATTCGGATGCCTTATTCCTCAACCGCTTGAAAACCAGACTCACTTCGCGCAGTGTTGGACGCATGCTGGAAAAGTACCTCCTGCAGACCGGACTGGATAAGAAAACCAGCCCTCACACGTTAAGACACACCTTTGCCACACATCTGCTGGATGGCGGAGCAGACTTACGCAGCGTGCAGGAACTGCTGGGACACAAGAGCCTGACGACCACTCAGATTTATACTCATGTCAGCACCAAACGTCTGCTGGAAACTTACGAAAAAGCACATCCACACGCACAGCGAACGAAAAAATAAGCCGATTCAGTCAGTGCGATTTTTTCGAAGGGATTCTATTTCGCTGCGGTAAAAGCCAGTGGTTTGCCTGCCTCCAGGCTGGCCCGCGACAGTCTGACCAGCTGAATTGCCTGACAGACATCTTTGATGTTAGCAACAGGAATAATCCCGCCTACGGCTCTGCGGCAGAAATGATCTAACATCACTTCCAGTTCCCGTCGATCACTTTTTAATGACTCCGTGATAGTTTGAGATGCATTCTCCCAGTGAATTTCATCCGGGGAATGAAACTCCGCCTGCCCCTTGCGACATTGAATCTGATGTCGAGGGAACAGCGGCTCCGTCTCCCGCTGTTGCGTCTTGATTTTGATCAAGGCAACGCGTTCCACTCCGGTTACCGGATCGGGCAGAAATTCGATTTTAATCTGCCGAAAATCTTCTGACCGATCACTCGAATCTGACTGCAGAGTGGTTTCCACCTGAACTGGTCTGGTACGCATCACATAACAGCACCAGTCCATCAAACCGACCAGAAAATCGGTCTCATTTTTCTGACCGGGAACTTCGACCTGCTGATCAGCGGCAGGGCAGCAGGTTTCCAGTTGAATCGAAACCGGATTCCCCAGTTGCGTGACAACCAGTTCAAACAGGCGACTCGTTGCCTGACAGTAACGTCGGCTGAACTCGGGCATCAAAGTCACCAGTTGCTCTGTCGCCCGGGTGTGAATCATCTCCAGCAGCTCCAGATCTTCCCCCAGACTGCCGGCAATATAAACAGGACGGTGCTGCTGACTAAGAATGGTTAACGGGTAATGATTCATCCAGTCAGAATGCAACAGCAAAAATGCATCCAGCGGATAGCGTGTCGCCAGGCTGCCGATCCCCGATACTACGGCCGCATCCCATTGCATCGCGACCTGTTCTGCACGACTGCGAACCGGATCGTAGACTGCTTTGATCTGGATACGCTGATCCATCATTCGCAAAGCAGGCTCATAGCGCTGTTCCCAGTATGGGCCTAGCCCTATAATTCCAATTCTGACCATATCGGGAACATTACTGAATCTGGGAAAAATTAATGAACGAGAACATCCAGTGAGCTCAAAAAATGACCAGATCGGCCCGCAGTGAACTCCCTAAAAAACAATTCGAGTCCAGACATCATATTCTTATTTTGGTTCGTGAATCAAGCCTATACTCGGCAGAAGCCCAAAGACCTACCGTCCATCTTTCCTGCATTGACAGTTGGTCAATGTCAGTCGATTTCCCCAATCTGCCATTCCAGGTCGGATCAAATGCTAGTTGCTGGCAAATCCGAAAGTCGCAACCAGCAGGTACCCGATATAAATCGCGAGTAATACAGCTCCACTCGAAGTCGAAATCACTTTTTTTCTCCAGGAGAGGCCCAGCATAGCCACAATCAACAGGATGACGACAGGCCCGTCCAGAATCACGGTTTGACGTTGAATGGGCAGGGGATGGATCAGGGCACAAATGGCGATGACCATATTGATATTCAGTACGTTGGCCCCGATGATGTTCCCGGTTCCCAGCGCTCCGTGTCCTTTGACAATCGACAAGACGGAAATGGTATATTCGGGCAGGGATGTCCCCACTGCCAGAATTGTCAGGCCAATCAACAACTCGGAGACTTCAAAATACCGGGCCACCTGCACGGCGTTCGTGACCAGCAGGCGACTTCCCAGCACCACCAGACAGGCACCAATAAAAAACATCAGCGCCAGTTTCAGACAGTATTTGACCTGGCTTTCAATGAGAGGCGGTAATTCATGTTCCTCTCCAAAATCGTGACGCGAAGCCATCGCCACTCTCAGCGAAAACAGAATGTACGCCGCCAGGACACACAGCAGACACACCGCCTGCCAGCGGGCAATCGCAAATTCAGCCGGCGCACCGGCCTGCGTGACGGCTCCACCGGTTGAAAACAGGCTGAAGACCCAGACCAGTATTCCGGAGAACAGCATGAAAAAACCTGGCCCTACAATGGTGAGCCGCG
>JAGQQP010000324.1 GCA_020426085.1 Planctomycetaceae bacterium
TAAGAACCGGAACATGCCATCATGGTCCGGGAGACAGGTGGGTCCCAGCAAACGGATCGTATTATTGATCTTAAGGCCTGTGAATAACGCCTGTCAAGGTACGATGCCGACTGAGAGACGCTTTTCAATTGACTCAGCGGATTGGACCCGCTGAATTGAACTTTTCGCTTGATCCGGGTCAGAAAACGAGAAACCCGCAAGCGTTTCTACGGAAAGAACACCTGCGGGTTTCGTACTGATTTTCGTGTTGAAGACACGTCCCTGATTACAGAGGACGCACGACGGACAGGCTCCGCCAGTAATCAAACAGAGTTTCGACTGAAAGCACGCCGCCCCCCATTCCGCTCTTGTTGATACCGCCGTAAGGGATACCGTGGGCAAAGACGTTATGTGCATTGATCCAGCTGTTGCCGGCACACATCGCTTCGGCAACACGGGCGGCCCGCGACAGATCGGACGTCCAGACACTGTTGGCCAGACCATAATCGGTGCTATTGGTCATCTCAATCGCCTGCTCTTCACTTTCAAACGGCGCCAGGAATGCCACCGGTCCGAAGATCTCTTCCCGGGCGGCCACATTGTCCAGCGTACCTGCCAGCAGCGCCGGTTTGACATAATTCCCCTGATAACCGGGCACATCCGCAGCGCCCCCTTCCAGTACGCATTCAGCACCTTCGGCCTGTCCTTTTTCCAGATAGGAAAGCACGCGCTGACGCTGTTTGGCATTGACCACAGGTCCCATTTGTGAAGCGTCATCCCGCTGATACCCGACCTGAACTTTCTGCAGACGGCCCACACATTCATTCACGAATTCATCGTAGATGTTTTTGTGAATCAGCCAGCGGGTGGCATCACAGCAGACCTGGCCGGTGTGGAAGGTAATCGCATTGACCAGCTTTTCTGCTGTATCCGGGATATCAACATCATTGAAGACGACCGCAGCCCCCTTGCCCCCCAGTTCCAGTTTGACAGGAACCAGGTTGCGACCGCAGGCTTCCGCCACCAGACGACCGACTTCGGGAGAACCAGTGAATGACATGCGTTTCAGCTTGGGATTGGCCGACAAAGCAGCACCCGCGACGGCACCATTGCCCGGTACAATATTAATTACGCCATCGGGAATGCCGACTTCTTTCGCAAGGCGTCCCAGGTAGATGGCCGACATTGGTGTATCTTCGGCTGGTTTGATTACCACGGTATTGCCAGCGGCCAGCGCGGGTGCAATTCCCCAGCCGATCAACAGGAAGGGAAAGTTCCAGGGGAAGATGAATCCGCAGGCACCGTAAGGCTGACGCACGGTCCAGGCTTCGTGATTTTTCACTGCCAGTACCGAACGTCGCTGAACGTGTTGCGCCAGATCCGCGAAATAACGGACCGTGTCGACAAAGTTCTGCACATCGCCTTGCGCCTGGGCTTCGATCTTGCCGGCGTCGAGAGACTCGAGCTGGGCAATGATATGTTTCTGCTGTTCGACGGCATCCGCGAGACGATGCAGCAGTGCGCTGCGTTCGTTTTGAGGCAGTTTGGCCCAACCGGTTTTGCGGAATGCGGCGTCCGCCACATCCACAGCCATGTCCACGTCTGCTGCCTGAAAATTGAAGACTTCCGCCAGCTGTTTTCCCGAACCCGGATCGGACGTCACAAAGGTTTCGCCCCCCGTGGATTCAATCTCTTTTCCGCCGACCACTCCTCTGAGCGGTCCTCCTTCCAGAAAGGCCTGGACTTCGGGATACAGATCATTCGCAGTAGTTGTAGACATCGCGCGCTCCTGTTTAATGATTTTCAGTTAAGACAGCTTCGCGCCCTGAACTTCAAAACATCGCCTTGTTTGATCTCAGGGCCAGTTATGCATTTAATTCCCCGACCGCTTCCTGCTGCCGTAGTTTTATCATAACCGCAAGTCCATTACGATTTAAACGGTAAACGCAGATTTAGTTTGACGGGTTTGCTTGGTTTGACTTTTCTGGAATTCGCCTGAACTCCCCCAAATGCCAATTCTTACTAAAGACAGGTGTAGCGGTACGTGCCTAAAAGCGCTGTCTCTCCCGTGTAAGACAATCTCACAGCGCTCATGGTGAATTGTAAAATGACCGGCTGTCAGCAGTTGATGATTAATTTTTCATCTTGGAATTCATCAACTCTGTCCTGGCATTGGAAGCCGCTTGTTGTGCCTGAAAAACACTCTTGGCCAGAGCAGGCCCCAAGCTCGGATTCGACTGCAGCCGTTGCATTTCAGTTCTGATCTTTGCTTCCGCTGCCTGATCACGTGCTTTCAGTTTTTCTTTGATCTCGCGCTCTTCCAGCTCAGAATATTCCTTAGAACGTTTGAATTTACTGATTTGATCTTCCAGATATACCGCTTCAGTAGAGGACTTTGCCATTCTGTCACCTGCCGCTTCTGCACTGGCAACATCTGTGATCGAGGCAAAAATATCAGCGGCCTCTTCCTTAAGCTCCAATTCCCTTGTGAGCATATTTTCATAATTACCGGCCAGACCTATACTCTCGCCTACCCCTTTCCAGTCCACCATGAATATGACGGCGACCAGCACCAATGCACCGGCAGAGATCAGACCGACCTTCATCAGTGTCGCGTTATTGACGGACTGTTTCTTTTTCTTTTTACTGCTGGCACCCGGCTTCTTTTTTCTTCGGCGGGGTGACTGGTATTCTGCTTCCGGGGAACTGGATGGTCTGCGTTTTCGACGGCGGGGAGGTGGGGTATCCAAAGAAATCAATCCTTATCTCAAACTCAAGTCGACTTAGTGTGTCCGGCTTTACTGAAACAGCTCAAAGGCCATTCGGACCGGAGTAAAGGGACTGAGTCATGTGCGGGTTAAATGTAAAGCGCTTCAGGCAACTGATGCACGAATGTTTCAATTCATTCTATAAACACCCGTAACCCAAGATCAACTCCTGGATACATCCGTTTTCACTTTGAAACTTAACAGTGCTTCACTCAATCTTCTTCCGGTTCAAAATCTCGCCTGAGCGGAAGAACCGGGTGAAACCAGCACTTTAAAAAGAGCGATTGGGGGAGGGACGTCTGGCAGGTGGTAATTGATTACGCTGCCCCATATTTCCACCTGGAACAGGTTGAGCAGTTCCCTCAATGCGTCGTCCCGTTCCAGACGAAGATGTATTCCTGACAGAAATCACATCAGGTATCCGCAGTCGATCTCGCTCTATCTTGTAATCGAAAAGCCCTTGCCCACCGAACAGACTGTTGGGGTTGTCATCGATAAAATTAACTCGCACTTTGCCGTCCGGGTAGATATCTCTGACAATACAATTCTGCCAGTCGTACCGGGAATTGATTCCCTGAATCTGCATCCCCTTCGTGATTACCGTTCCCGCAGAGACAGGTGAATAACCCTCTTTGAAGGCACCTTCTTTCGCTTTATTTATTCTCCACTCCCTAGCAAAACGGCTCCCATAAGTACGCGAGTTAACGACAAGTGTATTGATATAGTTTCCTAAACCAGACTCATCCCTGAGCCGATGGATCTCCTTTGTCAGGCGTATGGAGTGCTGACTGCGCAATTTCTGGAAGTCCCTGGCAAACTGGCTGTATTCTTCTCGCTTTTCAGGCGAAAGCTGCATCGCGGCTTCAATCTCATCCCTGTCTTCCACAATCACCCATTCATCGAATTCTGCAGAGATGATTGCCAGTTCTTTCGCGATCTCATTCAGCTGAGGTACAGCGGCCTTTGCCTGTTCTTTATTCTCAAAAGAGGCAATCAGTTCGAGCTGCTCATTTTGATAATACTCCAGGTCTTTCAGGAGTTTGGCATGAGACCGAGACAGCCCAAAGACACCGCTGATATCATGCCAGTCCATGAAGAACAGACCGTAGATCAGAACCAGCCCCGCGACACCGAAGACAATGCCCCGGAGCATCGACTTATTACGCTTCTTGAGAAATTTGCTGGCGGCGGTACGTCGCTTTTTCTTCGGCTCAAAGACTTCCGTTGGATTTTCTGACGAAGGTCGAGGTTTACGACGACGACGGCGGCGGCGGGGAGGTGGAGTACTCACAGAGAGAACACTTTCATCCAGACGCGATTCAACTTGAAAACCAATGATCAAGTGATACGGCACTATTCTATATACACCCGTAGCCGCAGGTCAACAATTGAATACACTGCACGGCGAATTGAAACGCTGGAGCGCATCACATTCAACCATAGCATCTCTCGATCGATTAGACTTGGTTCAGATAGACCGGGAGACGCTACCGTAAAACGGGATACCGTCACGACGGATTTCACTTCCCGTTCAGAATCTCCACCTGAGCCGGCGAACTGGGCGCATCGAGTAACTCCAGTCGCAGCACATCCCGTTCGGGGGTGAGATCAATCGCGAAGGTCAGGCGGTGTACGCCTCTGGTCAGTTCGATTTCGGTTTCCGGTTTGAGGACAATCGGTTTTTCTCCGAGCCACATTTTCAAGCCATCGACAGAATTGAATTTCAGAATCGCTTTGCCGGGGGAAAGCGCTTCCAGTTCACAACGGACAAACGCCGCTCCTGTCGCCCGGTTCGAGACATGCAGCTTGCCGATTTCGTCGAACTTGCGGACAGGCAGACTTCCATCCACGCGGCTGTAAGCCGGTTCCCAGATGAACGCCGGATTTTCTGTCGCAGCGGTCGCGTGCCGCGTTCGTCGAATCGCATTCATGGCGTCTGGCGTCCCTTTCATCACCCGCCAGCGACGGACCACACGATCTTTGCTGATCGTATACGCGTCGGTTTTACCCAGCTCGGTCAGAAAGCGTACCAGGTCGGTCAGTTCCTGCTGAGTCAGTTTCTCCAGCAGACCGACCGGCATCAGTGAAGCCGCCGGCGATTCTTCGTCGATCTGATCCAGGGGTATATTCATGATGTTATCATTCACGTCCCGCAGCACGAGCTGACTGTCAGAACGTCGCACGAGTACTCCTGAATAGACTTTGCCCTGCAACGTGACCACAGTGACTGCATTGTAGTTTTCTTTGACTGCTTTATTGGGATTGAGCAGCGAGTCGACAATGTAATCCGGCTGAGAACTTCCCCCCAGGCTGATCAGGTCAGGTCCGACTTTCCCCCCCGCGCCACCAATCGCATGACATTTCAGGCAGGACAGATCTTCACGGCGGAAGATCGCTTCCCCGCGCTCTGCATTTCCGGTTGTTTTCACAGCATGGATCAGTTTTGCCATTTCCTCAGGTGAAAGATTCACCGGTTGAGGAGCCCCGCTGCTGGATAGTCCTCCGGCAACCGCAATCGCTTTCGCCAGTTCCGGATTCGAACGGCCTGTCGACTGAATGGATCGACCCAGGTGAATCGCTGCGTCTTTGGCGATCGTTTTACCCTTCAATGCATTTACCAGCACTCCCGTGCCTCCCTTGCGCTGCAGGAAGATATTGGACAGGGCGGCCAATTGATCGGGTG
>JAGQQP010000325.1 GCA_020426085.1 Planctomycetaceae bacterium
CACAATAGTTTTTCACATTTGGACCGGCGTTTGGTCATCTCCTTGCGAATGGACTCCGCGGCATCCCCACAAGCCAGAGCACTTTGCACCAGAAAACAGCCACGTGGATTTTTTGAGTTTGAAATCAGCTCAATATTGCCACTCCAGAGTTTTTTCACGACTGCCCTGGCCGTCGGTTCATCCAGAGAACTGAGTAGATGGCAGGCACGTATTTCCATATAACGATCGATGGCTTTTCGGAAAAGCGCTTCTTTGTTCCCAAAGGCGGCATACAAACTGGGACGATTAATACCCATCGCCTCGGTCAGTTCCAGAATGGACGTACCTTCATACCCGTTCCGCCAGAATACATCTAACGCATCGTCTAATGCCTGATTTGTATCAAATTCGCGCGGTCGTCCAACCGACATACTGAAGCCCCTTTTCTTACTGAATAGTACACAATCAGACTTGACTCGCCAAGTCGAATGGTATATTTCTTACCTGTCAGTATATAATTCCATTGTATTAAGATGTTTCCCAGTTGGGAATCCATCACATCAACATATAAATATTTTTCATTGCCGTTTGGGAATGATTCAGAAATCAGCGCCCCCAGACTGCATTTTCAGCTTCGGAAACGGTATTTGCTCTTAATAGTGCCGCCAGATACTTCAATGCCGAACCCGTTACCGAAACAGGGGTCTATCCCCCTGAACCCGAAGTAACATTTCCGGATTCAAAGTGCTCAAAAGATATTGAGACAGGACCTGATTACCAAAGCTCATTTCGGTAAGCGTAAGGTTCCTCTAAATTCCAGCCAGACTCCATGGAGAACTACTAATGTCGCGAGTGACATTATTCTTTTTTTTAATTCAGACACTGACTTTAACCGCCTGTAACGAGAATGCCGCGCCGCCGGTTGCTCCACCACCTGCCAAGGTCACCACAGCCCGCCCCCTGGTTTTACCCGTCATCGAATGGGATGAATACACCGGACGCCTGGCAGCCATCGACGCTGTTGAAGTCAGAGCCCGCGTCAGCGGATATCTGCAATCGACTCATTTTGAAGAAGGTCAATTAATCAAGCAGGGGGATCTGCTGGCGATTATTGACCCTCGTCCGTTTGTCGCAGAATTAAATGCCGCCGAGGCAAGATTAGAAGAAGCCTACGCCAGACTGGCTGAATCGAAATCGCTACTGAAACAGTCACAAGCGGAACGAGCGGATGCTGCTGCCCTGTTGACGCTGGCGGATCAGCGCGTCAGTCGCATTCAGCAACTGGCACGCAAAAACGCCACGACACAGGATGATGTCGACGTCAGTAAAAGCGAAAAGCTGCAGGCAGAAGCCAACCTGGCCGCAGCAGATGCCATGATCGAATCTTCGAATGCCCGTATCAAAACTTCCGAAGCGGCCATCGAAACAGCAAAAGCAAATCTGGAAGCAGCACAATTAAATATACAGTACACGCAAATCCGGGCTCCGATCAGCGGGCGCATCAGTCGACGCTATGTAACGGAAGGGAACCTGATCAGTGGGGGATCAGAACAGTCGACACTCTTAACAAATATCGTCTCAGTCAATCCCATTCATTGCTATTTCGATGCGGACGAACAGGCTTTCCTCAAATACGCCCGACTTTCACGGGAAGGAAAGCGTAAAAGTTCTCGCGATGTGAAAAACCCCGTCTATATGAGATTGATCGATGAAAAGGGATTCCCCCATATCGGTCATATGGATTTCGTAGACAACCGCATTGACCCTAATACAGGGACCATGCGTGGACGGGCCATCTTCCCAAACGATGATGACAGTCTGACTCCCGGTCTGTTCGCGGAAGTCCGTCTGCCGGGAAGCGGTCGTCACGATTCCATACTGATCCCCGATAGTGCCATCGGCAGTGACCAGTCAGAGAAATATGTGTATCTGGTCGACACAAAAAAGCAGATCACACGAAAGGCCGTGGAATTAGGCCCCATCGTCAAAGGGTTAAGAGTGATTCGCTCTGGTCTGGATGGATCGGAACTGATCGTGACACATGGGCTGCAGCGTATCTTTCCCGGTAGCACCGTCGATCCTTCTCTGGAAACACTCAAAGCAACCGCTGAATCCGGGCTGCCTGACGATTATCAACCAGTGTCGCCAGACAAATGGCTCTCGCGACGCTCTGCACCTGCGCCACCTGGAATTTCATCCAATATTCACCAGGCGGGTGTGCGGACATCGGCTCGCCGGAACGGGGGGCAATAAACGATGAAGTTCCCTCATTTCTTTATCGATCGTCCCATTTTTGCCTCCGTACTCTCGATGGTGGTGCTACTGGTCGGAAGTCTGGCTTACTTCCTGTTACCGGTTGCACAGTATCCCGAAGTGGCGCTCCCCACAGTGGTCGTCCGCGCCAGCTATCCGGGAGCGACGCCTGATACCATTTCTAAAACAGTCGCCACTCCCCTGGAACAGGAAATTAACGGCGTTGATAATATGGTTTACATGGATTCGCAGGCGACAACTGACGGCTCCATGACCCTGACCGTTTCATTTGCTCTGGGAACCGACGTCGATCAGGCCCAGGTGCTCGTGCAGAACCGTGTTGCCATTGCCGAGCCAAGTCTTCCTGCCGAAGTACGGCAGATCGGTGTCACCACGCGCAAAAGTTCGCCTGACCTGATGATGGTGATTCACCTCTATTCTCCCGACGATTCTCGGGATCAACTTTATATCAGTAATTATGCCTACCTGCAGATTCGTGATGTCCTGTCACGCCTGGATGGTGTGGGAGACATTCAGGTTTTTGGAGGCACACAATACAGCATGCGAGTCTGGCTGGATGTGGAACGTCTGGCAGCACTCGACCTGACTCCCGGCGATGCCGTACAGGCGATGCGACAGCAGAACATTCAGGTTGCAGCGGGCGTCATCGGACAACCTCCACTTCCTGATACCAAAGAAGCATTCCAGGTGAATGTGAACACTCTCGGACGGTTACAGACCGCTGACGAATTTGGCGAAATCATCCTCAAAACAGGAGAGGATGGGCGTCTCGTGCGGCTCAATGACGTCGCGCGAATTGAGCTGGGTGCCACCGACTATTCTGTACGCAGCTATCTGGGCGACAAAAACGCGGTCGCCCTCGCCATGTTTCAGCGTCCCGGTTCCAACGCAGTCGCGACGGCAGAACGCATCATCAATAAAGTGGAAGAACTTGCACAACAGTTCCCCCCCGGGCTGAAACACGAAGTCATCTACAACCCGACCGCCTTCGTGGAAGACTCAATCGACGAAGTCTTTTCCACGCTCTGGCTGGCGGGTCTGCTGGTAACGCTCACCGTATTTGTCTTTCTGCAAAACTGGCGTTCCACCATCGTGCCCACTATCGCCATCCCGATTTCACTGGTCGGCACCTTTGCTGTCATGCATGCTATCGGCTTCAGCTTGAATAATCTGTCTCTGTTTGGACTGGTCCTCGCCATCGGTATCGTCGTGGATGACGCCATCGTGGTCGTTGAGAATGTCGAACGACTGATTGTAACCGGACTTTCACCACGGGATGCGACCCGCAAGGCAATGGACGAAGTCGGTTCCGCTTTGATCGCAACCACGCTGGTTTTGATTGCGGTCTTCGTACCCACGGCTTTTATCGCTGGAATCAGTGGTCAGTTCTATCGACAGTTCGCGATCACAATTGCAGTTTCAACAGCAATTTCCACGTTTGTCTCTTTAACACTCACACCCGCGATGTGTGCTCTGTTATTACGCCCTCCGAAACAGGCTGCTGAAAAAGCAGCTTCCGCCAGCCGCTACCGCGTGATTCGTGGTCTGGTCTATCTGCGAGAACTTCCTTTCTCCCTGTTTAATAAAGTTTTTGATTTCACCAGCGAACTTTATGCAGGCATCGTGGCACGCGTATTACGCTTGAGCTTCCTGATGTTGATTGCGTATGTCGGCCTGCTGGGTCTGACCTGGTTCGGTTTTACCAAAGTACCCAGCGGTTTTATTCCGGCGCAGGACCAGGGATATCTGATTATTGCCATTCAATTACCTCCCGGTGCAAGCCTGAATCGAACTGATAAGGTCACTCGACAGATTACCGATATGGCGCTGGAAGTGCCTGGTGTTTCCAATGCGGTTTCATTTGTCGGATTCTCGGGAGCAACTCGCGCCAACAGTTCCAACTCAGCCGCGATTTTCCCTGTACTCGAAGACGCCAAGCTCCGTGCAACGAAAGGACAATCAGTCGAAACCATCCTGGCAGAACTCCGCAAGCGTGTCAGTCTCATTGAAGACGCCAACGTATTCGTCATCCCTCCACCTCCGGTCCGCGGGATTGGAACCGGAGGCGGATTCAAAATGCAGATCCAGGATAAGTCCGGTGCCGGCATGATCGCTTTACAGGATGCCACCAATGCCGTGATCAACCAGGCCAGACAGGAACCCGGGCTGGTCCAGGTTTTTTCGAACTTTACGATTGGGACACCTCAGTATTATGCTGATATCGACCGTACTAAAGTCCGGATGCTTGATGTTCCCATCAGCAATGTTTTCGATGCCCTGCAGATTTATCTCGGTTCGTCTTATGTGAACGACTTCAACTTCCTGGGGCGTACCTATCGCGTGACGGCACAGGCAGATTATCACTATCGTGATGAACGCGAAGACATTGCCCGATTGCGCACCCGCAGCAGCACCGGCGCGATTGTTCCACTCGGGTCGATGGTCACACTCCGTGAAACGACGGCCCCCGATCGCATCGTCCGCTACAATCTTTATCCGGCCGCTGACATCAATGGAGATACTAAGACCGGTTTCAGCTCCGGGCAATCCATCGCCACCATGGAACGCATTGCCCGGGAAACATTACCGCCGGGTTTTGGCTTCGAATGGACCGATATCGCGTACCAGCAGAAAGCTGCGGGAAATACCATTGTTTATATCTTCCCGTTATGTGTGCTGTTTGTATTTCTGGCACTGGCCGCTCAGTACGAAAGCTGGATCCTGCCACTTGCGGTCATCCTGATCGTGCCGCTCTGTTTGCTGTGCGCCATCTTTGGAATCTGGCTGCGCGAGATGGACAATAACATTCTGGTGCAGATCGGTTTTATCGTGTTGATCGGCCTTGCCTGTAAGAATGCGATTTTGATCGTCGAATTTGCCAAAGCGGAAGAGGATGCAGGCAAAAGTCCGTTTCAGGCAGCCGTCGATGCCTGCCGACTGCGTTTACGGCCGATTCTGATGACCGCCTTTTCTTTTATTCTGGGCGTGATTCCACTTGTCATTGCCACTGGCGCCGGTTCGGAAATGCGACAGGCACTGGGAACAGCAGTCTTCAGCGGCATGCTGGGAGTCACTCTCTTTGGGCTCTTTTTAACCCCTGTATTTTATGTCGTGCTCCGAAAATTGGTCGCCCGTCGAAATCAGTTCAGGCCGGAACAGGAGAGCCTC
>JAGQQP010000326.1 GCA_020426085.1 Planctomycetaceae bacterium
TGACCCCATAACAGCTTCTAATTTCGATCATCAGGTAGCTGATCCTTCCTCGTTCTATCCATCAATCAATCACGCTTTATTTACCTTCAATAATTAGTATTCATTCTTCGTGTCAGGAGCCAGTTAGCTGCAAAGTACTTGAAAATCTATTAATGGAAATCATTGATTTAATTCCTGAAAAGAAGGGCCAAATGACGGAATTTATTGTTTACATTATAGACGATGATCCTGATGTTTTAGATTCAATAGCCTATCTGTTAAAGACTTCCGGCTACACGGTCAAACCGTTTAACTGTCTGTTTTCTTTTCTGGATTCAAACGATCTTGAAGCGCCAGGCTGTATTCTTCTTGATTTGATCATGCCGGGAATCTCTGGTATCGAAGCAATGCAGCTTTTAGACAAACGTCAGATTTGTTATCCAGTCATCATGATGAGCGCTTATGGTAATATTGAAAAAGCTGTCTCAGCGATGAAGCTTGGCGCGTGTGAATATCTGGAGAAGCCATTTGCCAAAGAGAAATGTATTCGAGCAGTAGAAACGGCACGTATTATCTGGAACCAGCGAAGACTGGAGCCAGCGGAAAATAACATGCAATATCTGCAACTGTATGATGGTCTCACCCGTCGGGAAAAGCAGGTATTTCATCTGATCGCAGAAGGCCATTCAGGGAAACAGATTGCGAACTCCATGATGATCAGTTATCGAACCATGGAAAAACACAAAGCAAATGTAATCAATAAATTAGGTGCTTCCAGTACCACAGATATCGTCCACATTCTTTATAAGATAAAAGATATGTCTGGTTATCGTAAGAATGGTTCACCTGAATAATCTCACCAGATTGTCAGCTTAAAGGGACAGCGACCAGGTTGACTCCTGCCCTGATCCGGCTCTGTAAATACTGCCTATTAGAATCTGCCACGAACAATCTTTTTTGCGTTTACATCGTTCGCGAATCGCCGCCGGCCCCCACCTTACGGCTTCGCTTCCTCCCGTTCTCGGGCTGCGTTGCGGATGGCGCGGCGGTTTTCGTAGGTCATGGGGACCTCTTTCAGCGTCTTTTTCTCGGTTGAATCCAGCGACTGGACCTCCAGTGTCACGCTGTCTGCAGGGGGATGGCCCATGCGGGTCAGGAGTTCGACGAGGTCCTCTTCGAACCGTTTCTGCCATTTGGCGTCGTACGTCTGCTTGCTGAATTCGACAATCTCGGAGGCTGCAATACCGTTCAGGGAGACGAGCTGATACCACTCATTCCCCAGCTTGACCTCCGGCTGTGCTGCCTGCCAGCGTACCGCCGCGAAGGGGGACTTCTGGCCATGCGCTGGTTCGTCTTTAGAATTCCGGGCCGTCTCAACGAAAAAAACTACGAGCAGCATGATGACGAAGAGTCCGATCAGGCCGAGAATGATTCGCACCGGTGAATGACACGACGCGGAGAGCCCCTGTTTAGAAAACGGGAGCCCCGGCAGGGCGATCTGATCCTGCGTCCCTGCTCCGTTGGTTTCCTCCTGCAGACTGGCCTGCAGCGTTAACAGCTCTTCGCGTTTGGGGATCAACTGCAGACGCACGGCCCGCTGATTCAGAAAATAGATCCAGGTATACAGGCCAATTAAAAACCCGGCCATGAACAGAAAGAAAATGAGGGCAAACAGCCAGCCTCCCGCACGCGACTGCCAGGACACATGCGCAAAGAAGATGAGAATCGAAACGCTGGGAGGCAGCAGGTACCACCAGAAGACATTCCGTAACAGCCAGATCTGATCTTCCACCTCGGTCAGGGAACGTTGCACGCACTGCAGCAGCGGTTCATCGGGTTCCGCCGGTTCCTGTCGATGCCTTCGCCGATAGACGAGCATGAACCCGGCCATCCAGATCAGGACCGGCACGGTCAGATACCATGTCCACGGCGATTTGGTTACGGCTCCCAGAATGAACCAGATGGGAATCAGCAGCAGCGCGACACCGACTTCGCCGTAATCGCGATACAGAATCATCGTGCGGAACGCCTGCTGATCGCGGCGGACTTCCTGACGCAGCAGATCTGCATCAATGGTGACGCGTGTCTGAGATGCCTGTGCCTGCCAGGCTTGCTGAAATTCATCAGGAGCCATCGGATTCCCCTTTCATCAGTTCATTCAGTCGTTGTTTCGCCCGGTTCAGTTTCACACCCACATTATTTTCCGAGATCCCCAGCACGTCGGACATCTCGCGGTAACTCAGTTCATCCAGGTAGAGCAGCACCAGAGCAGCATCCGCCTGCGGTAACTGACGAATCGCGCGGTACAGCTGCTCGACGGTATCCCGCTGCTGTGCCGCTTCGGCTGAATTCGCACCTTTGGTGATGACGGTATGAACTTCGAGCAGCGGCTTCTGAATGATCCGCCGCGGTTTCTCTTTTCTCTGCCAGTTCATCGCGGTCTGCAGTGCCACGCGATAAAACCACGTCGCGGCACTCGATTTCTGTTCGAAGCGGGGTAAGGATTTCCAGGCCTGCAACAGAATTTCCTGCGCCAGGTCCTGTGTCTCTTCGCTGGTCAAAGTGTAAGCGCGTGCCACCTTCATGACCGCCGAGCCATGCTCGTCCAGCCACTTCATGAACAGCGTCTTCTGGTCTTCGTTCAGCAAGTCGACTCTCCTTTCCACAAGTATTAGTAACTTGAACAGGGGATGACTTACAGAAAAAACGGCACTCAAATTATTTTTACGGGAAAAACCGGGTACAGGTGTCTGCCGCTTTCACATTCAACGCGATGCCGAAGGGAACCGCTTGTGTTCCTGCAAGAACCTGTTACGATTTGAGGCTGGTTTGCAGATCGACTGCGATCCCTGTTTCCCTCTTTTGACATACTGGAAAAACTATGCTGCGCGGCTGCCTGTTCGCGTTGTTCTTCTGGCTGGCGATCGCCGGAGGTTACTGGTACTGGTTCGATCAGATCTATGATCCGCCGGGAAGCATCATTGGCGCGGTCTGCGTCGGCCTGATCACAACGCTATGCCTGGGCTCCATCATGAATGCCCGCACCGCGCGACGCGACCTGTCGCTGGCCGTCGCAGCGCGAAACGGATTGCGACTCGAAGATGGCAGAATGCTTGCCGTCGGGGGAACGATTCACCCCGTCGATCAGCCGTTGATTGCCCCCTTCAGCGGTAAGGAGTGTGTGATCTGCGAATACGATATCGGCCGCCCGGCCAGCAAACCGACATCGCAGTCCGGCGAAACCCCAACCCCTTCCGACTACGCCGGTTTTCTGATGACACCCTGCGCGATCCGCACTTCACAGGGGGACGTGCGCCTGCTGGGCTATCCGATTCTGGAAGACATTCCCGATGCCGTCTGCAGCGGCTTTGATGCCGCCAAAAATGGATATGAATTTCTGACCAACACCGAATTCGAAAATCGGACGGGCCTCAAAGTGGTGAGCATCCTCAGTGTCTTTGGCGAAGTCTGGTCTGACGATGACGGCTTCGTGCAGAAGAACATGCAGTTGCGCAACGTTCAACCCGAGGAACTCTTTTCGCTAAGAATGTTCGAACAGCTGCTGGATCAGAAGCAAAACCCGGAGACCGATGAGGACCTTGACGAGGATGAATATCTGGATGAAGACGAAATCGAATCCAGGGGGATGGCGTTTTCGTATTCGACGCTCCCCAAAATGACGGAAAAGCGAATTGATGTGGGGGAACCGGTTTGTGTAATCGGAAAGTTTAATGAATCGCAACAGGGGCTGCTGCCTGCAGCGGGCAGCACGCAACCCAATCGGCTGATACGGGGCACTCTGGAAGCGCTGGAAAAAAAATCCCGCAGTTCGTTTTACAGCCGCCTGCTGGGAGGCCTTGTGGTGCTGATCATCGTCAATGCCGTCGTTTATGGAATGACACACCTGTATCAGCATTCCCCGGAAAACATCAACCGTCGTCAGCAGGATGCCCTGCAGGCCATCAATCAGAATGATGAAGCGAAGCTCAAAGCCCAGTTACACCGGGGTCTCGATCCGAATTTCAAAGACCGGAACGGCCAGACCCTGCTGGACCATGCACGCGAAATGCACCGCGATAACATGATCACCCTCCTGCGTAACGCCGGCGCTCAAGAGTAAGTCTCCGGGTTGATATATGAATTCAGTTCCCCCCTGTCACCTCTTAACCATTATGACAGAAACTGAGGCAGTTCTTCGATCCACTTTTCAAAACTTTCAGAATAGCGTTCAAAACATCCCTGTTCTGCATAGTAATAGAAAACGGGCGTTTCCGGGCATTGAAGCGAGGAAACACAGAAGTAATCTCCATTGCCAATTGAATAAAAGGGAATCATCTCTGCAGCCCAGGTCAGGTTCTCTTTCACTTCAAAGTCGTAGGAGAGTTCGATTGTGTCGTTTCCATTGTTCGGTCTCTCACCAACATTCAGAATCTCTCCGGGAAAGGCATACTCCGCCATGAGATCGATAAAATCACGCATCTCGGCGGGAAAACGACAGGCGAATCGATTTTCCAGTGACCGCCAATCTTCTATTGAAGGGGGTTCGAAACCAGGTGATTCCCGTTCCAGACATGTCTCTAAAAGCTGACGAATTTCATCCTTAGTCATAGATCGATTCCCGGTGCCACTGGTCATCATTTCTTTGACAATCGATGGTTGCTCGCATGTCAATTGATTCCCTCTAAGAATCTTCAGACTCGCTTTGTGATGGCCACTCCCATCCATCGCGACGGCCGACATAGTCCCCGTGCAATCCCATACCGCTGAGGTCGACTGGCATGGGCTTCCCCTGGTAGGTAAGTCCCACATCCTGGCAATCGATCCACTCAGACAAACTCGCCAGAATATCATGTATCGCGCTGTCACGTTCTTCCTGCAGCATCTCTGACAAAAGTTCTCGCTGCGGAAGAGTCAAAGCTTCAATGAATTGATTGAACTTTGCATGATCAGGAGCGTTTGAGAAAACTCCGCTCTCCGCTACGTGCGTGCTGGATCCATATAATCGAGTCTTGCTTACAAACTCGTCGATGATTGCCTGATAGACGCTGAGTGCAGTCTCTGGATTTGACATTTCATTGATCACTTATTTAAGTTTACTGATCCTGCGACAGATTCACGATCAAAGTTGCATCGGCGACGGAGTTAGATGATGACCTGCTTTGCGTGTCAGGTTGAATTTTCGACGCCTGGCCTTGCATCTGTTCTTCCCACCATTGGCTGGCATCCTGAATCGACCATTTGCCGTCGTTTTGACATTTCGACAATTCCAGAATCACGTCATGCGCGGTCTGTGGACGTTTTTTCGGATCCTTTTCCAGGCACTGCATGACGATCTGTTCGAGATCAGCTGAGACCGGTTTCCCCAGTCGTTCTGAGAGGCTTTGTGGCTGCTCCTGTACGTGCTTCATGCAAATCTCGATCACCGTTTCGCCGTCAA
>JAGQQP010000327.1 GCA_020426085.1 Planctomycetaceae bacterium
TCACCTTTGCCGTTTTCCCACTTCCCGGGGATTTCATTGATTTCGGCTTTCATGAAATCAGGTTCCGTCTGCTCTGAAATAGATTGTGAATTGAACCTTCACCAAACACCTGAACAGAAAAGAATCATACCAGACCCATCCTACCTGTCAATCAGATCGTTAACGAGAAACGGCAGTTCAAAGCCAGTGATGCTTTCGTCAGAAGCCTGACTGTTTTTTCTACATTCATAAATCTCATTCCCAGCTGATTGCAGCCGGATTACCATCTCTTCAGAATAGAGATGACGCATCAATGTCTGATTTTGTGGAGATAAGCATGGCTAATCCTGAGCATGAAGCACTGGTTCGAAAGGGGGCAAAAGCCTTGTCTCTCTGGCGCATGAGTCACCCCCAGGTCAGGTTGAATTTGAAAGAGGCAGACTTGAGCGGGCTGGATCTTTACAAAATCAGACTCAAAAAGGCGAATCTGCGTGATGCAAATCTTTTCAGAACGAATTTGAGTTGTGCCGATCTGAGTGAGGCTGATCTGTCAGGGGCCAATTTAAGCGATGCCGACCTGATGTGCACGAATCTTTCGGGAGCCAATCTCACAGGGGTAGATTTCAGCAACGCAAACCTGATTGAAACGGACTTCAGCTGGGCTGACTTAAGCGACTGCAACCTGGACAGTGCCATTCTGAAAAGTGTCAATCTCAGTCATGCACAGGGAATCGACCTGAGTACGATCACCGTTGAAACGGTTCCTGAAAACCAGATAGAGCCCTCCGTCCGACCGCAAAAAAAAGTGTCGACCGGATATATTATTATCGCGTCTTCAATCGTCGCGTCCCTGTTTTTGCTGGGAATCGGATTATTCATCTCAGCCATCGCGGGGCTGTATGATGTTAAAGTCTTACACCAGAATTATATTGTCGAAGTATTCATGGGGCTGGCATTGCTGTTTTTATTTTTGGGATTGACCGCAGGTGCGATGGGAATCGCACTGGGGAAAGGCTATTTCCGAGTACTCGGTTTTATTTTAGTCGGCATCCCGCTGGCAGGTCTCTGGCTTGACTTTCTGCTGAGATTGATGTTCCCACAGAAGTTTAGCAACACCCTGAAAGGGCCATTTTTCGACCCTGGTTTTCGAGAATCATTCAAACGATTCATTCTGATGAATGATGTCTACTATTTCATTGCCGCCGCACTGGCAGGAATATTCATTTTAGGATTTTTACCACACCGGAAAAAGATTTCAGAATCTTAAATCATCACCATCAGCTCCCGATAAATCTGCCATGCAACTCTGCCTGTTTGACATTGACGGCACACTGACTGCCACCAGCGATATCGACACGGCCTGTTTCGTCCAGGCGCTGAAAGATGTATTCGGCCTGCAGGAAGTTAACACAGACTGGTCCATCTACCCTGATGTGACGGACTCCGCAGTAACCACTCGCCTGGTTGAGATGCAACGGGGACAGGCCCCCACAGAATCAGAAATGCGTCAGATCAGAGAACATTTCTACGCGCTGTTGCAGACTGCTTTCGAGCATTCACCGGAACAATGTCTACCGATCGCCGGCGGGCCACGATTTCTCAATTCACTGGCCCGTGATCCGCAGATTGCGATTGCATTCGCGACCGGTGGCTGGGAGCAGACCGCGCGACTCAAGCTTGAACTGTCCGGCTATGATCATGGACATTATCCACTGGCATCTGCCAACGATGCCTTCACGCGCACTGCCATCTGCTCTCTGGCTGTCGAACGGGCTCAACAGCAATACGCAGTGACAGATTTCGAAACGATCATTGCGTTTGGAGATGGTATCTGGGATGCCCGGGCGGCCGTCGAACTCGGCTATCGTTTCGTAGGAATCGCACAAGGAGAAAAAACGAATCTGCTCCAGACAGCCGGTGCTGAATTAATACTACCGAATTATGAAGCACTCACCCCAGCCCAACTGAGAGAGCGTTTTGGCCTTTAGTTACTCCCTCTTTTGAGTTTCGACTATCAGTCACAACTGCCGCTAGAGACACTGCGATGGTTTACGGACCAGGACGTGAGGGAGTGAGAAGAGCATCTGCAATCTCCAGCAGCATCAGACGCGTAACCTGGTGAAAACTGCATTTTCTCGAATCATTGTGAATCACGGTCTGATTCGACTGGGGGCTGACGCACATGTGTCGAGAGCCGCAGTTCTCGGAGCATCGAACGTTTTTTGGTCTGATGCGCCTGCATGCGCCGTAAAATATCATCAAGTGTTTTGACGGCGTGCAGCACGTGAGGTCCTTTGTTGAGCATCACGCATTCTGCCCGATGCCCCATCGCCGCATCTGTGATCTCGGCACGGGATGGCATTCCTTCCTTGGCAAGAGTCTCCAGTACCTGCGTCGCCCAGATCACGGGAACATGCGCCGCTTCACAAATCCAGAGAATTTCCTCCTGCACTTCTGCCATGCGTTCAAAGCCGCACTCGACCGCCAGATCACCGCGGGCAATCATGACTCCACAGCAGGCAGACCGCATCGCCGTCAGCAGCATGTCCGGCAGATTCTCGAATCCCTGTCGCGTTTCGATCTTGAGAACAATCGCAGGGGAACGTCCTCCCAGCCGAGCTAACTGTGCCTGCAACTGTTCCACATCACTCGCGCGGTTGGCAAACGACAGTTCCACTACATTCGCGTGCCGGGCAACAAATGTCAGATCTTCCAGATCTTGGTCTGTTAACGCAGCCAGATTGAGTTGGCTCTCAGGCAGATTGATCCCTTTGTCCGACCTGAGTTTTGTTCCCTGTAATCGAGCCCGGGTAATGCGCACCAGAACCTGCCCCGGTTCCACTTTCTCAATCACACCCCCGATCTTGCCATCGTCGAACCAGATTGATTCCCCTGCCTGTACATCGTCAAACACGGCCGGAATCGTACAACCGATTCGCGCCGGTGTCAGAATCTGTCCGGCACTGTCATGAACGGCAACCCGGCCGGCAACCAGATCACGGGTTACGATCAATTGATCCCCCTGATGCAACAACAGACTGTTTTCCCGTGCAGGAACGTCTGCCACTTTTGTCTCACTCCATCTGCGTTTGCCTGTTTTGCTCCGCTGCCGCAGCGTCGTGCCGGGCAGAATATAGGTCGTCTGCCTTGCTTCGGCCCAGCAGCCTTCATCCAGTTGATCCACCACCCGGAAACTCCGACGGGAATACCGTGCGTCAATCAGCCTGACCTTGTTTCCGATCTGTAGTCGCTTCAACCAGGCCTCGTCAACCGGCAGACAGGCATCTGCCGGGGCAGGAGGTGCCGCAGGCTGATCACTCGGGTAGAGCCAGATCCGGGCCGGGGCAATGACTTTGCCGAATACATCACGGCGAGGTCGGACTTTGGCTACGGCTGGTCCCGGTTCCAGTGGACCGGTTCGCAACTTCGGTCCTGCCAGATCCATCACCACCCGACATGTTTTTCCCAGTGAGAGTTCAGCCCGCCTCAGATGGGCAATCATCTGGGCCCAGGCCGCTGGATCGTCGTGCGCGCAGTTGATCCGCATGCAATCCATTCCCTGCTGCAGCAGTTGATGCACCAGTTCGTAGTCACTGGCCGCTTCACTGGGCATCGTTACCATAATCTGCACCCCACGTCCGGGGTTCGCTACCCCCAGCAGAGCTTCGGTATGTTCTCTGAGCAAACGCTCTCCGGCATTAAATTCGAGTGCCTTTCCTTCCTGTGCAGGCAGTTTGGCTGAGGTACCAGTCAACTGCTGCAGAAGTTCCAGTACAGCATCAATGGTGGCCAGCACATGGGATTCTGCACGCCCGAGAGAGGAAAGGCCCAATGCCGCAAGTCGCATCTGTAAAGGCCTGAGATCTCGATGCCGGAGTGCGAGGTAATACAGCAGATTGCGCGCACTCTCACGATATCCTATATGGATCTGATCCAGCAGAGCCTGCGAGGAGTTCGCCTCGGAGACCAGCTTATCACGAATGCTGACCAGTTCCTTAAAGACCTGTTCATACTCCTGTGTGCCGACACAGGGCAGGGAATCGTCGTGCTCAATAGACAAGAGACATCCTCTTTTTCGATCAACTCTCTTTCAACCTCCGGAAGCGCTCCGGGCCAGTTGTTACTGTGATGGATTAGTCCAGATTCGCAACAGGAATTCAGCAGATGACGCGATGATTTCATCTAATCTTAACACGTGCCAGGCCGCGAAAACACATTGAGACAGGCAAGAATTGACGGTATTTCGACTGGAGTCCCATTGACATCTGCCACACCTGTCATGCTGCAAAGGGAAATGAATCGCTAATAGCAACCTGCGCAGGCCTGTTCTCCCTGGAATTCAGTATTCTCGGTAAGGAGGGAACCGGTTAAAATAAACTTCACTCCTTCTCCGCTTAAAAAATGTCCATTTATTTCAAGCCAGATACATGCACTCTTGACATAATCGTCTCTGGCCCCGCTACTTGTATGCCACAAAAGAAACTGACTCACTAACATTCCACCAGGGAGAAATTCGGATTCCGCTCACACCGTTTCATTTCTGCCCCGGACTGCTGACCAAAGTTTTTGGGCCCCGTGCTTTCTGGCTGACCTCCTTCATGGCCGCCAACGTCCTGATTGATCTGGAAGTTCTGTATTATCTGAGCAGGAACGAAACACCGCTCCACCGACACCTGCATTCTTATCTCGGCGGCAGCGCAGTCGGACTTGTTGCCGGCCTGATCATGTGGGGCGTCGTTTTGATCATCGCCCGACTGATGCCGGCCAGTTCACGCTGGAAAACACGATTGGATCAGACACCAAAAACAAAGCTACTGACTCAGTCGTTGCTGGCTGGTTTGATCGGTGGGATCTCGCATGTTTTTCTCGACAGCCTGATGCATGACGACATGCATCCGTTCTGGCCATTCGTTACCGGCAATACACTGGCGGGCATCGTCAGTGTTTCGGCCCTGCATATCGGGCTGGGACTGCTCGGCCTGTTCTCGCTCCTTCTCTGGCTGCTGCTGCGAGAACCGTAAGCAGAAAACATCAGTTTCGCGTCAGACTCAATCGGTATTCTCGGAAATCCGCCAGAAGACGCCTGAGGGATCGATCAGGACGAAATCCCGCATTTTCCAGGGGCGCTGCTCTGGTTCGGTCACTTTCACGTTGTACTTCTCGGCGATTTTTTGATTCTGTACGTGTTCCCACCAGGCATCCACGCTTTTGACGGAGAGGTGCATCATGAAATTCTCTGCCAGTGCTTTTTCATAGAAATTCTGCAACAGAAAAGTGCAGTTCCCGCAATGAAGATAGGCCAGTTCCTCGGACGTCCAGGGAATCTGAAAGCCGAGATCTTGATAGAAACGCTGGGAAAGTGCAAAGTCTTTCGCAGGTACAAAGGCTTTCAGTTCGATGGTTTCCAGTTGGTCCATGATTGTACCT
>JAGQQP010000328.1 GCA_020426085.1 Planctomycetaceae bacterium
AATATTTCATTTCAATAGATTACGCTCTGAGTTTAGTATATTACTGATTTTATAAAAAATCTTTAAAACCATCATTCAATTCTTATATCGGTTTACGTCTTGATAGATAGAAATTTTTAAATATGTCAGAGCCGATCAACCTTCAACAGTGGCTGGACCTCGCCTTGAATGGTGATGAAGAGGCGCTTGGACGACTGCTGGAACATTTCAGATCACGGCTACGGGAGACGATTCATGCCAACATACAGGGACCGCTGCAACGTCGAATCGATGAATCTGATGTTATTCAGCAGGCTTGTTTACGAGCCATTAATGTTTTCTCTGATCAGTTTCAAGGAAATCAGATCGAAGAATTCTGGGCCTGGCTTGAACGGATTCAGCAAAACACACTTATTGATTTGGTCCGTAATCATCAAGCACAACGCCGGGATGCCCGTCAGCATCAGAGCGAAGAGAATGTGGACATATTTGCTGGTAAAATTACTTCGCCCAGTCAAAAGGCAATTCAGGGTGAGAAACGTCATAAGATTGAAGCGGCCATCAGCCAACTACCAGAATCTCAACAGTCAGCTGTCCGACTGCGGCATCTGGAAGGATACAAAATCACGGAAGTGGCGGACATTCTGGGGAAGACACCTGCCGCAACCGCCCAGATCATTTACCGTGGAATTTCAACGCTTAAAAAAATCTTGGAGCAAGATACCTACCGATAAACTCACTTTTATCGGAGGATTATCGAATGTCTGAGAAGCAGACCGCAAAAGTCTTGGTGGATTACATGCGGCGCATCGACGCAGGTGAAACCGTTGATGTAGACGCTATCTGTCAGGCCCACCCTGAAATTGCGGATGAGCTCCGCTCTTATGTCTCCGGCGTTGCGATTGTGGAAGATCTTCTGAAAAGCGGTGATAAAACACAGTCCAGCGCAGAACGGGAAACATTGAAACCTTCAGCCGCTTACGACAGTGATGCCGCCTTAGTCGGTCAGATGTTTGGACGGTATCACATTGAACGGCAGTTGGGAGAAGGAGCGATGGGCGCGGTCTATCTGGCCCTCGATACTCAACTTGATCGTCGGATCGCTCTGAAGATCCCCAAGATTGGCTACGGTGAGAAAGAGGATTTTCTGGCCCGGTTCCAGTGGGAAGCACAGGCCGCCGCCCGCTTAAACCACGCGGGTATCTGTCCGGTCTATGATTTCGGTGAACAGGCGGGGCGGCCCTACATCAGCATGGCCTATATTGAGGGGCAGCCGCTCTCTCGCTATATCGGAACGGCGCAGGTCAATCAACGGTGGATTGTGGATATCATACGCGATGTCGCCGATGCGCTGCAGCAAGCACATCAACAGGGAGTGGTTCACCGCGATCTCAAAGCGGGTAATGTGCTCATCAATCAAGAGAGCAAGCCCATCGTTACTGACTTTGGACTGGCTCGCAAAGTGAACCAATCTGATGAATCGCGCATCACTCATGAAGGCGCGATTGTTGGGACGCCCGGCTACATGTCGCCGGAACAGGTCGAAGGGAACTCAAGTAAAATCGGACCCGCCACAGATATCTATGCACTGGGCGTGATGCTCTACGAGTTGATCACCGGAGAGTTACCATTTCGCGGTAGCATCCATTCAATCTTGGTGCAAATTACCCGCGATGTGCCCCGCGATCCTCAAAAACTCAATCCGGAAGCAGACCCTGCACTGTGCGATCTCGCGCTCACAATGATGTCCAAAGAAATTGAGAAACGCCCCGCTTCCATGCAGGAGATCGTCGACCGACTTTCAGATTCGCAGTTCGAGCACTCCCTTCAGTCAGGTGAAAAAGACCGTAAAAAAAACGAACGGCGGCAAAAACTGGAAATCAGAAAACGCAAAGTCGCCGAGCTGATTCAGCGTGGCCAGTACGCCCAGGCGGTCACCATTCTGGAGAAAATGAGCGGCATTACCAGCGCAGATGCTGTCGGCTATGCAAACTGGGCACGACAGGAACTAAAACGCGTTCAGGAACTACCCCGTAAAGTGCGTGAAGGAATTCCCGTGCTTGTTGAGATGGCTCAGGAACTGATCAAAAAGCACGATTATGGTCAGGCAGCAGAGATGCTCCAGGAAATCCCTCAGGAGATGCGCACCTTTCCAGTCCAGCAGCAGCTGAAGCAGGTCATCGAATTGCAGGATGAGGTTGATTTGTTGCTGACCGAACTACATGAGTGTGTCAAAACGAAGCAGTGTGAAGGTATCGAAGAAAACATCGCACGACTTCTGCAACTGAAACCAAATAATCGGTTCGCCCGGAACCTGCAGGAGACTCTGCAGACCTATAGTGCAATACCGGTATCGCAACGTGAGTATCGGTATGATGAGAATGGAGACCTGCTCGCTCTCGAACCAACGATTCGTCGAACTCTGATCGCTTCCGTCATCATTGGGTTATTTTTGTTCGGATTCATGACTTACGCGATGTCCGTCTATCTGAGTGGGGATGACAAACAGTCACTCGTTCAGGTCAAAGAAAGTCCTATTGATGATAGGGGCGTACAAAAATCTGAAACGACAGAACCGAACCCCAAACCCAGTCCGCTCTACCTGAGGCTTCCCAAAGAAGACCGACCGGAGTTGAAAGACCCCGACGTTACGACTGATGACGTTTCTAAAAACAGCTCGCATAAATTCAACAGCAACGTTCAAGTGTCACGTACGACGCCTTTGCAACCAACGGCCGAAGATTCATTCGCAGGCAAGCAAATCAAGGATCGCTGGTCGAAGAATTTCCTGAAGACGACTTTCCTTTGGATCCCCCCAGGCAAGTTTCGTATGGGATCGGTTCAGGATGTTCCGCTTGACCGTCATGAACAACCAGTTGATGTGGAGATCTCGCATGGCCTGTGGGTACAGCAGATGGAATTGACGCAGAGCGAGTGGCGAAAACTCGTTGGACTCACCCCATGGATGCCGTTCACTGACAAGCAGGCCAACGACCGCAACGCAGCCACGCATATGACCTGGGATGAGGCGGTCGACTTTTGTCAGCGACTGACAGACCGTGATCGTCGACTGGGCAATCTCCCCAACAACTGGGAGTACCGTCTCCCATCCGAAGCGGAGTGGGAGTATTTTTGCCGGGCTGGAACAACGTCAACGTATAGCTTCGGCGACAATGTCCAAGATCTCAATAAGTACGCCTGGTGGAAAGAAAATACGCAGGACAAAGGAGAGGGATACGCACATCCGGTTGGTCAGTTACTCGTTAATCCTTGGGGCTTGCACGACGTACATGGTAATGTCTTTGAGTTCTGTTACGACTCGTTTCAAGAACAATTGCCAGGTGGTCGTGACCCTGTTGTTACTGAGCCTCCGATTGCAGGAAAGATGGCGCGGGGAGGTGGCTGGGCGTATGTTGGGGCTGATGCACTTGAAAGCGGTTCGAGGGATCACCAATTCGCCAGAAATTCACGCAGGAATCGCGTTGGAATGCGTCTCGTGCTGGCTCCGGTCTCTGAGATATCAGCCTTAGGTTTCGGTCGTCAAAAAACGCGACCTGTTACGCCTTTTGGTCCGCCAAAAGTGATCAAAGCCAACGACTGGCATGTCTTACCCAAAGAGTCAGCTGACAATTGGCGGTATCTGAATGGCACACTCACTGCTGTCGCTGGTCGTGAGATGTCCCTTGCTTACTTCAATGACGCGTTCGAAGAATTCGAACTTACAATGGATGTGCGTTGTACCGACTCCGCCAACGGCGGAGTCTATTTGCGGGCTCCACAGCCACATGCAACGTTCAAGAGTGTCTTTGAAGTTCACTTCGGTGGCGGTCGCGATAATTTTCTCCCGGGCACAGACCACCCCTCAAGTGGAGGAATTTATCTTTCTGACGGAGATCAGCCGCTAGAGGATCCTGGAGGCAATCGCGACTGGACTCACTCCTTTGATTGTGGTGCTGACGCTAATGCCTTCCGCACGGATGAATGGAATCAGGTCAAGATTCGCCTCGTCGATCAACTTCTGGAAGTCGAAGTCAATGGTCAGACGGTATTCTGGCGATTACTCGACGACCTGATTATCGCGTTTCCAAATTTCACAGATACTGTTGCTCAGCGTAAAGGGTATATCGGGCTGCAAGCCTTCATTGGCACCGTGCAGTACCGAAACATCCGCATTCAACCGCTGCGTGTTGACTGACACGTCGTGACTCAACCAATCCAAATGATGGCAAGGAATTATCATGTCTAAGAAAGTACGTCCCGCGTTTACTTTGATTGAACTCTTGGTCGTGATTGCAATTATCGCAATTTTGATCGCACTGCTGCTCCCAGCGGTTCAGCAGGCGCGCGAAGCTGCCCGCAGATCGCAATGCAAGAATAATCTAAAACAGATTGGACTGGCACTGTATAACTACCACAACACACACCGAGTCTTTCCTCCCGGCTGGATCGGGCAGAATTTGTTCGCGTGGTCAACATTTATCCTGCCATATATGGATCAGGCTCCGTTGTACAATCAATTCAACTTCGAGCTTCCATTGACCGACGACGTCACGGGGAGTCCTACAAATCTTGTTTTGGCTCAAACCATTCTAACTGTTTATAAATGTCCATCGGCCACTGGCCCAGACAAACAGACACCATTCTGGGCTCCCACGAACTCAACCGGAGTACTGACTGATCAGGCAACCTCCAATTATGTCGGCAGCTTCGGTCCTCCCCAGATCAACCCCAGTACATGGACATCCGCTGGTGGATACATGAAGCGAAACCTGAGTGTTCGCATACGTGATCTTCTCGATGGCTCCAGCGTCAGTTTCGCTGTAGGTGAGAGAGCCCCCATTGAACAGAATAATCGGGAGAACTCTTACTGGGCGGGCCTGTCAGAGGATATTGACATCTGGGATCACAAAGTGTTGGGAATCACTTTTGATCGACTCAACGGACATGTGGACCCGGCAGCTTTCTCTAGCCAGCATGTAGGGGGAGGACATTTCCTGATGGGAGACGGATCCGTACGGATGGTCAGTGAAAATATCGATATGACAACCTATCAGAACCTGTCCACGATTGCTGATGGAAATCCTGTGGGAGAGTTTTGACCCAATTGTAAAACTGTATTTGAGAAAGGTGTAGTTTTATCGGAGTGGATTATGTTCCAAATTACCTCCCCCACATTCCCAACATGTTCACTGTCAGCAGCTGACCTTGATCTTCCAGGATGTGGTACCTGCTGTGACATCCAACTCAGCGACTACTCGGCGTCGGGAGTTCACTGCCACTTGCTTTCCCTCCATGGCAAAGTCTTCCTGACGGATGCGAGCAGACTCGTGCGGAGATTTGTGAATGGGAAACGGGTACAGTAAGCAGAACTCGCTGTAGAAGATGAAACCACGATTAGAGAAACACTGTTGC
>JAGQQP010000329.1 GCA_020426085.1 Planctomycetaceae bacterium
AATCAGGGACATCACCGACGGCATGAGTAACACATTGATGGTCGGCGAACGGACCACCTATAACGATCCCGTGGAAGGCCCCTGGTATGGTACCTGGTCAGGAGCACTCCCCCTGGCAGACGATGCCCCGGCCCGCATCATTGGCCACGCCGAACACCTTCCCAACGGAGGAGACGACCCGGAAGACTTCGGCAGCTTCCATGTCGGCGGTGCCCACTTCATCCTGGGAGATGGACACGTCAGATTCCTCAGCGAAAATATGAACCAGGAGACTTTTGAAGCCTTGGGAACCCGTGCCGGCGGCGAAGTCCTCGGCGAGTTCTGATCTGACAAACAAACAGAAACGGGTTGGGTGCCCGCAGGGGGAGATCACATTCACATGATGATCTGCCCCTTTTTTTGCCTGGCAGGACAGTATCATAAGCTGCGAGCCATACCAGCTAACGGAACAGGCGGGGAGTACTCAGTCGATACCCCGTGATTCCGGCTGCTTCGATCGCCGCTTTCAGATCTTTACGCATATAACATCCCGTAAAACGGGGTGGTCGATAAAGACTGAACAGGGCGACGTCATGTAAAGCTTCACAGTCAAGAATCAGATCTTCCGCCTCGGCATAGCTTGCCTCAGGGGGAATACTCACCGGGGTTTGCGGCAACTGCAACCACCAGTAATCCGGAATCTTCGTACGACGATGGATAACCGGCACCGGGTAAAACTGGTGTGGTGGCAGTGTGAACGTCTCCAGGATCGACTTGAACTTCCCGCTGATCAACCAGCCGCAGTTCCGGATCGGTGCCGAGCTGATCAGATCCGTAACGATCGCCCGGTCTTCCAGCAGTACTGTATTAAAGTTGGGGGTGAAGTCAGGTAACCCATCGAAGGGCAACTTATGTACGGAATCCGGTGCATCATAATCATAGTCGGCCCCCATCGTCTGATGTTGCGGGTCTACCCCCACACCCTCAAAGTGATCGTCAAATTTATAAAACTTCGGCTTCATTGGTTGCTTTCTCGCATAACAAGATGGCGGGAGGACAAGAGCCCTCATTCTAATTTGAATACGCGGGTATAAAACAGAGGCCGTTTCAGAGCTGAACCGAGATGGTACGACGGACATGCGCACCGAAGATCGGTTTATCTTCCAAAGCGGATTGAGAATGATAAGTATACGACGTTGCCAGCAGGTGCCACTCAAACATATAAGGTAAGTCTCCCCCACAACTCATTCCGCCGCCATCCCCGCCGCGCATGACACCGGGTTCTGCCACCAGTTCCCAGTTCCAGGGATTGTTCGCGATTGTTAACCCAAAGGCATTGGGTTGCGCATGCAACCAGTCCTGATCTGCAGACGGGCTCCGGTTGAGTGGGCTATGATCGCCCCAGCGAAAGAGTGTGCCGGCCCCTGCACCGCAGGCATATTCCCATTCGTCTGAAGTGGGAAGCCGAAACCCCTGGGATTCCAGCTCGGCTTTGATCTGTGAATGACGCACTGCCGGTTCTACATACGCGGGGGGATTGTCCTGGACCTGCTTCCTTCCGGGAATCCGGGCCTGTGCCTCCAGAAGAAAGGGAGAGAGGGAGACCGTACGCGACGGCGTCAAAAGTTCGTCCAGATAATCGTCGAAGGAAATTTCAGATTCGAATTCCTCACGTGCCATCTCCCAGAGTTCTGTTTCTTCTTCCGTAAGCGGAAAAGGCTGTTCCCAGGTAAATCCCAGCGGGAGCGTCCGTCCGGGAATGAGGATAAATTCCGCGCAATCGTATGTGAAGATCGCCAGGGTATTTTTCTGCTCCCCCGACTGAAACGTTCTGATGCCGGAATAGGCAAAACGGACGGGGAGCGTTTTCACAGCTGCGATCGCCGCATCTACCCGCTCGGAGTTTGTCAATCTGTTCCACGTATCGAGTTGCATCGACATCGGCATTACCTGTAACAATTGAGCAATGTGAAACGGTCAGACTTCAAATCCAGTAACCTTTCCTCGTGAAGTAAGCTTTCACTGACCGTTTCCTGTTCGCTGCGCTCACCCCGAATTGCATTCGGGGCTACCCTTTTTTCCTTCCATAATCGCACCTTTAGAACTGTTCGTAGTTTGCAAACAAATCACTCGGCATGATATCCCTGCCACATCCAGAGTAGTGTGTCAGCCAGAGTCTGTTCGAAGACCTTGCGGTCGCAGTGCCGGGTCCCCTTGCTATAAACGTAGCGATAGTCGTAACCTTTGGACTTGAGAGCCTCGGCGGTTCGCTCATTAGCCATCACCCAGTTATGGTAGGTCTCTTCCGGATCGTCGGCCCGGTTATCATTTTCCGCCACATGTGTGAAAATTCGCAGCGGCTTTTTGTCGCTGTTTTCAATCAACTTCATGCTCGAATGATATTCCCACGCGCCCAGAGGATATTCTGCTTCCTGGGGCGCATCATCGTCCTGCTGATCGACAAAGGTGCCGGAATACGTGATCAGACGGCGGAAGAGATCAGGACGGAACCAGCCCATCGTCAGCGCCGCTGCTCCGCCGGAACTGCAGCCCATGGTGGCCTTGCCCCAGGGATTATCGGTAAACGCGATGTGCGGATAAGCGGCCCGAACCTGTTTGTTCTTCAGCACAGCCGGCAGAACCTCGTCGTTGATAAACCGGGCGTAGCGGTCGGACATTGTATCGTACTCCAGGCCGCGCTCACTCCCCTTCCCGTCGTTACCGCCGTTCTGGACTGCGATTACAATAAACGCCGGCAGCCTGCGCGCAGGATCTTTCGAAATCGTCAGATTGTCCAGGGCATTGCAGACCAGATCCATGCGACTTGGTCCATCCTGCATCACCAGAATTGGTGCTTTCGTTCCATCTTTGTACGCGGCGGGAACGTAGACGAAGATCTTACGGGTTTCCCGTACTTCTTTTTTCGGATCGAGTGTATTGTCGGTACCCGGAAAGATTTTGCTCTCCGCCAGAGGCATCTCAAACTCGAACCGTTTCCCTTTGGGGTTGCCCTGATCCGTGAGCGCTGGATCAACCTTGTATTTGGGACCGACAACATAGCTGCCGTTCCCTTTCGTACCCGGGTGTTCCGTGTATTTTTCTGCAGAAAACAACATGCTGGAAGAAAACCCAGCTACAACAATGGTGATAAGACAACAGACTTTTTGTAATTTGAGTAGCATAAGAGATCCCATCGAGGCGGGTAAGGATTGAAAAACGAAAACCAGCCTTCAGGCTACTCGAATTGCGCACGGTTATCAATCAATCCCGAATGACGAGGAATTCCAGGCTTCACAGCTGACACTGTTTGAGATCGACGTACAGTTTTTGACCATTCAGCCAGAGCTGTTCGATCCACGCCAGACTTTTCCTGACATGCGGATGCGGGTTGCCCATCGCAGTCTGCCAGTGTTCCGGGTCGGGTAGCATCAGGAAGTAGTTGGACACCGTATTCAACATGATCATGTCGCCAACGGTCTCTAACTGTTCGCGGTCGATCGTGTATTCTTCCCGGTAACCCTCTACCAGCTTCGCCAGAACATGTCCTGCCGTTTCCGCGCAGGCACCCGGAACCTGCAGGCTGGGATAGTAATAATAGACAAAAAGCAGTACGGCCAGATCCATCATGCGCCAGCCATAACAGCCCAGGTCGAAATCAATCACCTGGACCTTGCCCTCCTCCACCAGAAAGTTCCCCGCATGAAAATCGCGATGTACCAGACCATAGTGACGGGGCAATATCGGCCTCTTGCGACAATCGTCTGTAAAATCGCGCATCGCGTCTACGACAACCGGGTTGAAGATTACAGGCAGCGGATCTGGAAACTGTCCGAGTTTGATCTCGTACCAGGGCCTTCGGTCTCGGTCGACAGGTAACTGCAGCTGGTCTGATGCCCGATGAATCCTTCCGAGTGCACGCCCCAGTTTCAGAAAAAGTTCGTCATTCCACTCTGCGGTATTTGTGGGATCGAGCTGCCGTCCTCCAAATCGCTTGAAGCAGCAGACATGCATGGCTCCTTCATCCAAACCAATTGTTTCCAGCAGTTCGCCACGACGAGAAGGGACAGGTGTGGTGACCGTGCAGCCATGACGAATCAGATGCTCCAGCCAGAGCAATTCTCCCAGCAGTTCGTCGCAATCGCGCACAGTTCCGTCGCTGATGCGAATAATGACCGGTGCCCCATCAATGAATTCGGTGGCAAACACATGATTCACACCGTCGCGTACCAATACCGTCTTTTCAGGAACCAACCCCCAGTGATCGACGCATTGCGTCAGCGCATTAAAATAAGGCACGGAATCGCTTACAGGTAGATGATTCGGTTTCAAAGCGGACTCCCCGAAACAGATGTTGGCAGTTTTGCAACTGAGTATAAGGGGAATCAATGGTTCCTGAAAGATCGCATTCGAAACAGTCTAATTCTTGCTGGCGGTGTTCGTACCGTCCTTACCACCTTTTATTTTGCATCATCTGTCGAGCAGACTTCAGGAGTGATAACCTCGCACGTACTGGATCTAACTCAGACAGCAGTAAATGTGATGCGACAGACCGCTGTGAACAGAGTCAATAGAATTTTCTGGATGCGCATCGGTCCCCCGGTGACATCAACAATGTCAGTGTCGCTCCTGTTTCTCTGTTGTGATTTCAATCTGTCTCCGCCGGCTGCATGGCCCCTGGTGCAGATTGTCTGTTTTGCTCTTCCTGTAAGCAGCGACTGGCCAGTGTTCCCAGAATTGGTGAAATCAACGCCGTCCATCCGGTCTGGTGGCTGGCCCCCAGTCCCCGCCCTGTTTCGGCATCAAAATATTCATAGAACAGAACCAGATCCCGCCAGTGCGGATCGTTCAACAGGACATTGGTGCGCGCGTAACTGGGACGGTCGCCGTCATCTTTTGACAGAAACAGTCTTGAGAGTCGTTTGCGTATTTCGTCGGCAACTTCCTGCAGATCCATATACACGCCGGAACCGGTCGGGCATTCTACCCGCAGTGATTTTCCATAGAACAGGTGGTACCGTTCCAACGCTTCAATCAACAGGTAATTCAGCGGAAACCAGATCGGCCCGCGCCAGTTGGAATTTCCGCCAAACAGTCCGCTGTCCGACTCTGCCGGCATATACTGCACGCAAAGTTTTTCTCCGTTCAATTCGTACTCAAACGGATGCTCTTCGTGATATTTAGAAAGCGAGCGAATCCCAAAATTGGATAGAAACTCTTCTTCGTCGAGCAGGTAACGCAATAATCGCAGCAGACGCTCGCGGGTCGGAATTGCCAGCAGACGGCGTCCACAGTTTTCTGTTTCCTGATCCCGTTCCATATACGTCATGAATTTCGTCAGATCCGGGCGACTCTTGAGGAAC
>JAGQQP010000032.1 GCA_020426085.1 Planctomycetaceae bacterium
CAGCGGAAGCAGGAAAACCGGGAACGGAAGAAAAACCGGCAGAGAAACCGGTAGCGGCTCCTGCGAAAACAGAAACACCTGCCAAGCCAGAGTCACCAGCGAAACCCAAGGCTGATACTAAACCCGAGCCGGAATCAAAACCCGAACCCAAAACGGAAAAGAAAGAAGAGTCAAGTGCGCTGGATTCTGAGTCAACGGTATTCGTTTCTCTGTTAGATGAAAAACCAGCCAACACTCCCGTTGTCGCTCCCAAACCGGGCGATGATACAGGGAAAGCAAAACCAGAACCTGCGACAACAACTCCCCCTCCGCTGGAACCGTATCGTCCGCTGAATGATGATTTGAAAAGCGAAATCCGCGATCAGCTGTTACGGGAACGCACACTGGAGTTAATGAAAGATAAAATTTCTGACGCAGTGATGTTCATGAATGAACTCAGCGACAAAATCACCAACCCGGAAGAAGGTGCTACTCCGCCAACTCCAGAAGAAGAAACCAAGGCTTTGAAAGCGTATGCTGCCAAAAATCAGTTGATTTACAACGTCACTCCCATGATGTCCGCTCAGGAGATGTCAGAATCGGAGAAATACCCGCTGGGTACCGCCAAAGAACCCACCATCAATCAGTTTGCGGCACAACCACGGTCTGTCATCGAACAGCTGTTTGAGACTCCCGTTAATCTGATCTATATCCCTTACGAAGCAGAAGACTCCTTCTCCAGCGGATTACTCTGCTACTGGAAGGTCAAACATGTCGATGCCGTCATTCCTAAATTTGATGATCCAGAAATTGATCAGCAGATCACGGAACAGTTAAAGCTGGAAAAAGCCCGCCCCCTGGCTCAGAAGCGGGGAGAAGAACTGAAAAAGCTGATCAGCGGCGACAAAGAAATGACAGCTGCGATCGAAGGTCAGACGATTACAGGCAAGAAGGAAGGGACCGAACTGTCCACAACGACAACCGAATCGTTCAGCTGGATGCGGACCTCAACCGCCAATGCCAGCAACCCGTTTTCCATGCCCCGCCCTGAACTGTCGAGCATTTCTGCAGTGGAAGGTGCCGGAAATGAATTCATGGAACAGGTCTTTGATAACCTGGACGAGGGAGAGGTCGGCGTCATAATGAATGCCGACAAATCAATCTGTTATGTCGTGAAAGTCATTAATCGTATTCCCTCCACACCAGGTGGATTGACTGCCATGTACCAGGAATTTCTGAAGGAAGACATGTTCTTCTTCTTCTCTCCTTATCTGCCAATGGCCCAGATGGAACAGCAGCAGACGAACTACGAATGGAGCCAGGAACTGGAAGCAAAGTACCAGGTTGAAAAGTACTTTCAGCAGGTCGAAGGCCCTGAAGTAGTTGCTGAGTAATTAAGATTGTGTTTTGAAAAATTGAAATCGGTTGTACCCGGATCTGGTACAACCGATTTTTTATTGCCCGAGAGGATGCTGTCTGATTTTTAACTGATCCGGTAAAAAAATTCAGAAACCGGGTTCAAAAAGGCTGGACATCACGAATTTTGGGGATTATTTCTATAGAATCAGGCAGGGATATTTCCCCGTCAGTACGACCGGATTCCAGGTGCCAGGCTGAAATGGGATAAGATCCATGTAAGTCAAAACGTACTCTCCCCCTTTGTTGTGTTTTTAACAGTTTCCAGTTAAAAATGGTCAAGTCATCCAACTGCCGGCTGACTTCTCTCGTAAAAAGATTTGTGCGAGGCCGCTGGCAGACCATATACTTACAGTCTTTTCTGTTGAATCAACCCACGAGATAATTCATCGGGAGTATTATTGTAATGTCGGAACAGGTTCAGCAATCTCCTGCAGAGCAGTCTGAAACTTCGTCCCGGGAGAACATGATTGAAGCCATTGGATTGAGTAAATTCTATGGCCAGTTCGCCGCGACAAAAGATGTCACTTTTTCTGTCCCCCGCGGCCAGGTCGCTGCTTTCCTGGGTCCTAACGGTGCCGGCAAATCCACGACGATGAAGCTGCTCACCGGGTTTCTCTCTCCCAGTGAAGGCCAGGCGCGTGTCGGCGGATATGATGTGAGTACCCACCGGATCGAAGCCAGCCAGAAACTCGGATATCTGCCGGAAAACGGCCCGCTCTATGAAGAAATGACTCCCCAGGGCTTTCTGACTTATGCCGGAAGAGTGCGCGGCATGTCGACCGCGGAACTCAGAAATCGCCTGGAATTCGTTATGGACAAGTGCGACCTGAGCAGTGTGTGGAATAAACCAATCCGAAAACTCTCTCGTGGTTTTCGACAACGCGTGGGTATGGCGCAGGCGTTACTGCACGACCCTGACATTCTGATTCTGGACGAACCAACCAGCGGACTCGACCCGAATCAAAATCAGTCTGTACGCGATCTGATTCGCGACCTGGGTAAGACCAAGACGATTCTTCTTTCGACCCATATCCTGCAGGAAGTCAAAGCGGTTTGCAGCCGGGTGATCCTGATTAATCAGGGTTCTATTGTGTTTGATGGTTCTGTGAATGAACTGGGAAACAGCCAGGACGACATGGAAGCCAGTTTCCACAAAATGACACACGCGTAATTTTTCTTTTACCGACCAATTTATAGTTTCAGATAAAGCTGACGTAAGGACCCTTCTGTTATGTTGCGGAACAACGTTGTATTGGCCGTATTCAAGCGAAACGTACAGAGTTACTTTTCCGGAGTGCTGGGATATCTGTTTATCGTCGTGTTCGTGGTAGCCGGCGCATTTGCAGCATTTAACCAGCAGTTCTTCGCGAATAATCAGGCAAACCTCGACCAGTTGAGCCTGTGGTACCCGCTGCTGCTGCTGTTCATTATCCCTGCCATCACCATGGGGGTCTGGGCCGATGAGAAAAAAATGGGCACAGACGAACTGCTTTTCACCCTGCCCGCTTCCGATCTGGAAATCCTGCTGGGAAAATTCTTCGCTGTGCTCGCCGTCTATACGATCGCGCTGCTGTTTTCCGTGACGCACGTTTTTGTGCTCTGGAAGATCGGCAATCCCGATATGGGTCTGATGTTTACCACTTACTTTGGATACTGGCTGGCAGGCGCATCGCTGCTGGCGGCTGGCATGTTTGCCTCGGCACTCACCAGCAGTACTACAGTCGCGTTTGTGCTGGGAACCGTCATCTGTGCCATTCCCATTTTTATCGGCCAGATTGCGCCTTCCAGTAACCTGGTTCAGGGACTGAGCCTGGTCGAGCAGTTCCAGGATTTCAGCACAGGGGTCATTCCCCTCGGCGCGGTTCTCTATTTTGTTTCGCTGGCCGTGATGATGCTGTACCTGAACCGTATCCTGATTACACGCAGGCACTGGAGTTCGCAACAGCAGAATTCCATGGGACTGCAGTATCTGATCCGTACCGTCTCACTGGCGGTGATTCTGATCAGTGTGAATGTCATCGTCTCCTACGGCAGCAGCCGCATGGATATGACGGGCGAAAAAGTTTTCAGCCTGTCGCAGACCACAAAAGACCTGCTCACCAAGATTGATGAAAAAAATCCGATTACCATCGAAGCCTTCATCAGCCCGGAAGTCTCACGCGAATACGTTCCCATCCGCAAACGACTGATTGGTCTGCTGCGGGAGTACAACCAGCTGGGCGGCAAACGACTTCAGGTGCGGTTCGTCGATGTTGAGCCTTTCAGTAAAGCGGAAGAAGAAGCCCGCCTGCTGAATATTTCGCCTCAACAGGTCCAGACCGAACGCGGCGGTCGTGCGTTTGTCGATACCATTTTCATGGGAGCCGTCGTCAAAAGCGGCACCGATGAAGTAGTGATCCCGTTCTTCAACGTGGGCACACCGATTGAATATGAACTCACGCGTTCCATCCGTACCGTTTCAAAAGATGAACGGCTGACCGTCGGCATTCTCAACACCGATGCCAGTATCTTTGGCGGCCTGAATATGGGTATGGGGGGCAACCAGCCGCCGTGGCTGATCGTCAGTGAGCTCAAGAAACAATACAAAGTCGAGCAGGTCTCACCCGATTCTCCAATCAGCGATACTGCTTACGATGTCCTGATCGCTGTACTGCCTTCTTCATTAACGGAACCGCAGTTAAACAATCTTGTTGAATACGTCAAAAAAGGGAAACCGACGCTGATCTGTGATGACCCGCTGCCCGTCTATGGCGGGGGACGCGGTATTCAGAATGCACCGCGCATGCCCAAGCCCAGTCCGGGAGGAGGCATGTTCGGGATGCAGCAGCCACCCTCAACCCCCAAAGCGGATCAGGGTCGATTAACACCCCTGTTGAGCCTGCTGCAGATTGCCTGGGACAACGGTCAGGTTGTGTTTGACTATTTCAACCCGCATCCGGAATTTGCCGAAGTTGTGCGTCCCGAACTGATTTTCATCAGTCCGAAAAACGGCGTCAAAGGCGCTTTCAGCAATAACAGTAATATCACCAGCGGGCTGCAGGAAATCCTGACATTCTTCCCGGGTAATATTCGTCCGCGATCAGATTCCACATTGAACTTCGAACCCCTGCTGAGAACCGGGCTCAACTCGGGTCTGTTATCCTGGGGCCAGATCACCAGCCCATTCTTTAATTCCGTCCGTATCGCGCAGGATCCGCCTCGTCTGATCGACGACGATTCGCACGTACTGGCGGCACACATTACTTCCACCGATAAGTCACCGGTAAAGAACATCAATGTCATCTTCGTGGCGGATGCCGACCTGATTTCAGATGAACTGTTCAATATCCGGGAACGTCAGGCCTTCGGTTTGAAAATTGATAACGTGACCTTTTTATTGAACTGTGTCGACCAGCTGGCCGGCGATGATTCCTATATCAAACTGCGCAAACGCCGCTCCAAACTTCGCACGCTGACTCTTGTTGAACGCGAAACCTCGGTCTTCGTGAAAGAACGAAATGCAGAACGGGAAAAAGCGACGGAAACTGCAGACGAAAAACTGAAAGAAGCCCGCGATCGCCTGAAAGCGGAACGCGATAAAATCATTAAGGACACCACCATCGACGGAAATACCAAACAGCAGATGCTGCGGATGGCTGAGGAAAATGAGAGCCGGCGGCTGGAAGTCGATGAAGCCAATATCGAACGTGAAAAACAGCGCCAGATTGAAAAAATCAAAGCGCAGACGGAACGACAGATTCGAACCATCGAAGACCGCATCCGCTGGTATGCAATCCTCTTCCCTCCGTTTCCGGCGATATTGCTGGGAATCTGCTTCCTGTTTTTCAGAATGAAAAATGAAAACCAGAATATTTCTCCCGACCGGAGACTGAAAAAATAACGCATGCCTGTCGTGCAGAAATCAGGTCAGGAAACAAACTCAGAATTCCATTAACTCACTGTTTAATAAGTAAAATCGTTTGCCATGAATGAAACGACCAGAACACTGACATTTGCAGGTATCGCAGCGGTTGCTTTAGTCGCCGCCTATTTCACCGATCGTGCTTCACAGCCGGTGCAACTGACCGGTTATGAAAATGTAGGTAAAGAATTCTATCCCGATTTTACAGACCCGACACAAGCCAGATCGCTGCGCGTCGTGAGCTACAATGAAGATCTGGCAACGTTGAAAGTCTTCAATGTGGAATACAAAAACGGTTCCTGGATCATCCCCTCGCATCACGACTACCCGGCGGATGCGGAAGACGAACTGGCGGAAACCGCAACCTCACTGGTGGGCGTGGTGCGCGGTGCCCTGGAGAGTCGTCGCAAGAGTGATCACGAACGCTTCGGCGTGATTGATCCCCTCGATGATTCGAACACCAACCTGAAGGGCCGCGGACAGCGACTGACGCTTTCGAAAGAAGGTGGCGCCCCTCTGGTAGACTTCATCGTCGGAAAGAAAGTTCCCGACCAGGCTGATCAATATTATGTCCGCAAAGTCGATGAAGACGCCGTCTATCGTACGAAACTGAATGTCGATCTTTCGTCCGAATTCTCTGACTGGATCGAACCCGATATCCTGAAAGTCGACCGCGATCGACTGGTGGAAATTCTGATCAGCCACTATTCGATTGATGAAGCACAACAGAAAATCGTTTACGAAAGTGACAAACGAGAAGAAAACGTGACGGTGCTCACACGCAAAAATTCAACAACCCCCTGGGAGATGCAGGGGCTGGATACTGCGACACAAAAGCTGAACACCGCCGACGTCAACCAGCTGGTGAATACCCTGACGGACCTGAAACTGCAGGGGATCCGCCCCAAGTCGAGTGATCTCGCAGCGGGGCTGAAAGAATCGGGATCTTTAAAACCTAAGACCCAGCTCGATCTGTTCGATCTGCAGAGTCGAGGTTTTGTTCTGGCACGAGGCCCCTCGGGAACTCCTCAGCTGGCTTCCAATGAAGGTGAAGTGGTTCTGGCTACCAATCAGGGGGTCGTGTACTCCCTGTACTTCGGCGAAATCTTCACAGGCAGCACACTCGACATCGAAGTTGGTAACAGTAACGAAAAGAATGACAAAAAATCAGACGCGAAAGAGAAGAAAGAAAGTGACAAAACCGACGATAAGAAATCGCCGGAAAAAGAAAAGTCAGAGAATGGGAACGACAGTGCGTTGAAAACCAGCCGTTACCTGTTGGTGACCGTCTCATTCGATCCCTCCTTCCTCGGCGACCCTCCGCAAAAACCGGAAGCGCCCGAAAAACCAGCCGGGCTGAAAGACAAACCGGAAACAGACAAAGCCGATCAGGATAAAAAAGAGGCTGACAAAAAAGAGGACAAGGCAGACGAGAAACCGACTCCCGAAGCCGCTTACGAAAAAGCCATGAAAGCCTATGAGTCTCAGCTGAAAACGTATGAACGAAAGCTGAAGGAATACGATGACAAGGTGGTCAAAGGGAATGAACTGGCTCAAGAACTCAACAAGCGTTTTGCTGACTGGTACTATGTCATTTCTGCAAACAGCTTCGAAGCTTTGAAATTGAAACGCAAAGCATTGGTAGAACCGGTCGAAAAACCGGAAGGTGATGCAGCGAAGGCTGGCGCTGCAGCGCCACCCACTGGATTCCCGTCGTTTCCCCCAACAGGGAATAAACCGTCTCCTGCGCCTGCTGAAAAACCGGCTCCTGCGAAGCCAGAACCCAAAAAACCTGAGACTGGCAAAACGGAGAAAGCTGCTGAGGCTGCAAAAAAACCCGCGACCGAAAAACCAGACAGCAAACCTGAGGCTACCCCCAAAGAAACACCTCCACCGGAGAAGCCGGAACCCAAGCCCAAAAACTGATCATAAGACCACAGGCTGATCTTTCAGGCCAAAGCTGTGACAGATTTCCCATCAAATCTGCCTGCGGCTTTGGCTTTTTCTGTTTTCTGCGTCAATTCTGTTCCGGTTAGGTAAACTTTGCCGGCGATGTTCCAGTTATTCAGGTGATTCCGGTCGAATCAATCATAGAAGTTCCTCGCCTCACTCCGATAAAGCTTAATGAATGATTTATGACGATTTATCCTGAAATCAGGTAGTTCGCCACTTCGTACAGGCATTTCAGATTGCGCATTTACTGCAACTGTCCTGCCTGAAATCAATCAAATGCGTTCAGATCAGTTGCTCACTCTTAACCGGGTCATCACGTTTTAATTACATAAGTTCAGTTGTCAGGGACGACAACTCAGACTTGTGAAGGAGTCACAGAAATGAAAAGACTTCCCAAATCCATTCAATGGGGCATTATTGGTTTTTCGATCGTTGCCCTGGTTGGCATCTCAATTGAATTATCGAAAGCCGAGACCAAGAAAGCAGATGCGATCAACTGGCACGCTGATCTGGAATCCGCTCACAAGGCCTCACTCAAGAGCAACAAACCTGTATTCATTGTATTTGACGCCAGCTGGTGCACCTACTGCCGTAAACTGGAAAAGGATACGCTTTCTGATCCACGGATGTCCCGCTATCTGAATCAGGCCTTCGAACCGGTACACCTCGATTTCGATAAAGACCGTAAGATTGCCGATGTCCTGGATGTCAAATCGATCCCCTGCACCGTGGTTTTGAGCTCAGAAGCTGATCTTCTGGCCCGTCAGGTCGGTTATGCCAAGGTTCCCCGCTATCATTCGATGCTGGAAAAAGCCCGCAAACTGCAGGCGGTCATTCACCATATCGAATACTCAGACAGCCACTGATTTCCCTGAGATATAGGAATTCGGGACGGGCGCAAATCTTGAAAAAACTCTACGGAACGTGTACTTTGCGCATATGAATAAAAGCAAAGAGCCGTTTGGCATCAATCCGTCGGGTGAAGGTGACTCCTGGGAGTCTCTCGCAGGTGATCTGTTTGGCATCGATTTTGACCAGCAGGTTGAGCCGCTCCCCATCGACTTTGAAGATGATCTCGCAGAAGACGACGATACTTCTGAACAGGCCGAAGAGTCTGCGCCTGCTGAGAAAGTACCAGCCGAAACTCCGGCTGCAGCGAAATCAGAGGCAGTCGAAGACGATGATGACGATCAGTTCTTCGGTGCCTCCATCTTTGAAGATGACGACGAAGTCCCCGCTGCCAGCAGCAAGACTTCGGCTCCCGTTGAGTCAGTAGATTCGGGCATCGACTTCGATGAGGAAGATGATGACGACGACGAGATCATCGCCTCTTTTGATGACGATGAAGACGAGGATGATGAAGCAGACGAAGTCGAAGAAGACTTTGCCCCTGCGGCCTCACTGACAGAAGAAGCCTCCTCTGATGAAGAGGAAGAAGATACTTACTGGGATGCGCTGGATGGCTGGAACTGGGACGAAGATGATTCGTCTCATGCCACCAAAGCAGTCGCCGACAGCGATGAGGATGATGAAGACTTCGAAGACGAAGAAGTTGCGGAAGTCGAAGCGGCACCGGTAACATCACAGAAGAAGCCTCGTCCCGAAAAGAAACAGAAACCTGCCCCTCCACAGGCTACATCTCGAACAGACGAACGTCTTGAGGATGACAATGGATTTGGTTTCGGTCTCATCTCTGAAGAAGTCGCCTTCCAGGAAGAAGTATTTGCTGCCGACGAAGACGAAGAAGAGGACGACGAAGAACAGAGTGAAGCGGTAGCAGAAGCAGATGTTGAAACCGAGGGAGAGGAAGAAACAGCGGAAACCAAACGTCCCCGCCGCCGTCGTCGTCGCCGACGCTCTCGCTCTCGCAAGACCGAAGAAACCACTGATTCTTCAGAAGAAGAAACCGAAGACGAAGAGCAGGAAGTACAGGCTGAAACCAGTGATGCTGACGAGGACGATTCCGAAGAAGAAACCGAACCGAAGCCCAAACGTTCCCGTCGCCGGTCCCGCAGACGAAAGAGCGAAGTGACTGCGGAAACCGAAGAGGGCGAATCAAGTTCCGAAACGGCAGACATCGAAGAAGTTGAGTCTACCAATCCGAAAAAGCAGGTGGTCGAAAATAAATACCCGAACGTCCCCAGCTGGGAAGAAGCCATCTCCTATCTGCTGAATCCCAAACTGGTCGGCGGTAAAAGCGACAAGGATGAAGATCCTAAGAAAAATCCGCCGTCAGCGGAAGCGGATGACCAGAGTCGCAGACGCCCCAAAAGAAGACGTTCCAGCAAACGGGGCGGCAGCGGTAACCGTAGCCAGGCTCCGAAAAAAACATAATCAAAACCATACAGTATCTACCAGACTGAATCATCCAGCCTGAAGCGGCCTTTGCGCCCGTTCTGAAAGTTTTCGATCATGTCTGATCCGGCTCTGGAAACCGTCAGTGAAATTTCTGCCTTGCGGAAGCGCGTCACAGCACGTCGCCAGCAGGGCGAGAAGATCGGTTTTGTGCCTACCATGGGTGCGCTGCATGCAGGGCATACCAGTCTCATTGAAGCCGCCGGCGCTGACTGCGATTTTGTGGTCGTTTCCATCTTCGTCAACCCGACTCAATTTGGACCTGATGAAGACTTTGAAAAATACCCGCGCGTGCTGGAACAGGATCTGGCAAAATGTGCGGCGGCGGGGGCAGACCTCGTCTGGACTCCGGATACAAGCATCATGTACCCGGACGGGTATTCAACTTATGTAACCGTCGAGGCCCTTTCGCGCATCCTGGAAGGCGCCACCCGCACGAATCATTTTCAGGGGGTGACCACTGTCGTCACCAAACTGCTGTTAAGCTGCCTGCCTGATATCGCTTATTTTGGTGCGAAAGATTTCCAACAGCAGGCCATCATCAGAAGAATGTGCCTCGATCTGAATATTCCTGTCGAAATTAAAACCTGTCCCATTATCCGGGATACGGACGGTTTGGCACTCAGCAGTCGCAACGCATATCTTTCCGCAGAAGAACGCGAGTCAGGTTTAGCTCTCTCACGCGCTCTGCGACTGGCGGAAGAAAAAGTCGCGGCGGGCGAAACGGATCTCGAGCAGATTAAAGCCGCCATGCATCAGCTGTTGAATGCGACCCCGCTGTTAAAACTCGATTATGCCACCATCGCAGATCCAACCACGCTGGAGGACATCTCCACTGCGCAATCTGAGATGGTCGCGCTGATTGCCGCCTGGGTGGGTACGACACGACTGATCGATAACTGTCAGTTGACTCTCACTACCGCAGAAAAAACCTGATCAGACTGCTGTCCGTACAGATTGACATTGACGTAAGATACTGAAAAGTAAGAAGATACACGTTAATCTAATCGTTTTTCACGGAAAATCCCGGTTTTTGACAAACCACGGGAACTTCATTTCCCCCCGGATCGTCCAAGAGGTACTGTGACCAACAATGATCAATACCTGATTCAAGAATGTTTGGCAGGTCGTACAGAGGCGTTTGATCAACTGGTACTGAAATATCAGGACCGACTGTTTCGAACACTTGTGCGGATTCTGGGCTCCAGCGACGATGCGCGCGATGCAGCCCAGGAAGGGTTCACCCAGGCCTTTTTTAAATTGAATACATTCAAAGGAACAGCCGCCTTTTATTCCTGGCTGTTTCGCATTTCGTTTAATGCCGCGATTACTCAGAAACGAAAAACAAAGCGAACCTCCGCAACCATAGATCCACAAGAGAATCCGGCCGGTACCTGGCTGGTTGATACACACTCCGAAAACCACCCTCCCGAAGTCGCTGAACTCGCCGAGCGAAAAAAACTGGTGCATCAGGCATTGAATGAGTTACAGGAAGAATACCGCACGCCTTTGATCCTGCGGGAACTGGAAGGCATGTCATACGGAGAAATTGCCGAAATCACAGAGATCCCATTGGGAACTGTCAGGAGCCGAATTTTCAGAGGAAGGAATGAACTAAAACAGAAACTGAACACGTTGTTTCAGGACGAGCCTTTAACACGTGTATCCGAGTCTGACCATGAGTCATCGATAAGTGAAACAAAATGAGTAGCCAGCCCCCCTTTAACGAAAATCTGTCCGCCTACTTCGATCATGAAGTCTCCCCCGAGGAACGTCTTGAGCTGGAGTTGCGACTGGAACAGTCCAGTGCCGCGCGTCAGGAACTGCATGAGTTCGGCGAACTCTCCCGCCTGCTGCAGGAGACCGCTACGGAATCGGCGCCTCCCGAACTCGCTCCCTCCATCCGCCGCCGCATCGAACAGGAAACCCTGCTTGCTTCCCCCGAGACGGTCCCCGTCAAACGTGTGCCTTCCATGCTGCGTTACCGGATTGCCGTTGCCATTAGTGCCTGCTCCTCTGTGGCTGCGCTGGTTTTATTTGTCTTATTATTGAACACGGGTTCCCCGGAAAGCAGCTGGCAACTCGCACAGTCAGATCGCATGGTACTATCGCCAGCGAAAGAGTCTGCCCTCAATACGACGGTCGCCCGTAATGATAAAACGGTTGCCGCGCGATCGAATGATTTCAGTGTTCAGTTAGGCACGGACATCGGAAAACCCGGCCAGCCGCATCCTGTTCCCTTAGTCGAACTTCAGTTGGACAAGCAGGGAGAGGCAGCCAACAATATCAAAGTGGAAGAGAAACTGGCGATGCGATCTATTAATGAAAAATCGCCTGCCGACTTTTCCGTGCATAATACGCTGGCTGAACTGAATTCCTCAGTAAAGCAACTCCAACGGAAAGAGCAGGGTCTGGCGGCCGCCTCTTCCGGGATCCCCAGTCATATACCACTGGATTCCATCCGCATAGGAGACGTACTGCCTTACTTCCGCGATATTGATGGTAAAGTGGCTGTGATCGAAGTTCGCGTTGTCGATGTCAAACAGGCTCTGGGAACGATGGAACTCCTGCTGGCACAAAACAACATCCCCGTCGACCAACGGAAACAATCGGAAGTCGAACGCCAGTTACAGCGTACACAATCGCTGTCCTACAATGCAGCAGGTTCCAAACCACTGGCGGACCAGAGCAAAGCTGAGATAGACCAGCAGTTATTTGCCGTCTACGTCGAAGCTACTGATGCTCAACTGGCTTCCACCCTGGAAGAATTCCAACGGGGTCTCAAACAGGATCAGATGTTAAGTCTGGCACTGCAGCCGGCCATCACCGAACAATCTCTCAAAGAAGAAGTAGCAAGCCTGCCTCAACTGCTGGCTCGACAGGCAGAACCACAGAAAGAACGCCCTGCTGCCAAATCTGTTTCTCTGGGCTTACAGCCAGAAACACAACCATCAGATCAATACATTATTAATCCGGAAAGCAGTAAGACGGCAACGGATGGACTCGCACAAACAAAGCCACAAGCCCAAGCGGTTGCGCAACGCTCTTACCAGATGCGATACCGGATGCAGGTACCCGCTGAAAAGCCTCCTGCCCTCAAACGGATGGCTCAATCCAGCACGTTGAAGAAAAAAGATGCGGATCGAAAATCTGCTGCATTCTCTGATGCTCCCCTGACGGCAGCCAAGCCCACAGGTTTTAATGTTGCGAATCCTCAACAGAGCGCTGATTCACTGAGCTCGGAGGCCCCCGTCAAAGTTCTGTTTGTCTTTAAAAATTCAGAAATTCCCGCGCACCCCACCGCTCCCCAGTAACGGGCAGCGGTGCAGCAGCGGAGAAATATTTCTGAACGGATTTACTTCGCAGGACCAACGCGTCCTTTGGTTTTCGTCGGAATCCGAACCAGGTAGGTGTCTGCGGTCAGATAGAGCACCGAACCATCGTTCCCCCAGGCACAGTTAGCTGTTCGTTCCCCCGTACTGATGCGTCCCAGCAGTTTGCCTTCGGGAGTGAAAATGTAGCAACCACCAGGCCCGGTCGCAAACAGATTTCCATTGACGTCGGTTTTGAGTCCATCGGGCAGACCAGGCAGTTTGCCGACTTTGTCTGTGACATCATAAAAGATTTTGCTGGCTCCCAGTGTCCCATCCTCATTGACGGGGAACGCCTTCCAGAGTGCCGCCTCGGGATCGGACTGTGCGACATATAGTGTTTTTTCATCGGGTGAAAATGCAATCCCGTTCGGACGCGTCATTTCCTTAGTCAGCAGTGTTAAACTGCCATCCTTCGCCAGGCGATAGACGCCACAAAAATCGAGTTCGCGGCGGGGGTCGTCATAACGGTTAGGAAGTCCGTAAGGAGGATCGGTGAAATACAGATCGCCGTTGGATTTGAACACACCATCATTGGGACTGTTCAACCGCTTGCCCATGTAGTTGTCGACCAGCGTTCGCTTGCCCCCCTCTTTCGTCAACACCGAGACGCGGCGATCGCCGTGCTCGCAGGATACCAGACGCCCCTGGGAATCAAGAAACAGACCATTGCAGCCCGGTTCATTTCCGTAGGGAGCGACTCCTGTATAGCCTGACGGCTTCATGAACAGAGATGCCCCTTCCCCCTCTTTCCATTTCATGACGGAGTTGCGGGGAATGTCAGAAAACAGCAGAAATCCGTCCCTGGCATTGCCCATCCAGACCGGGCCTTCCGACCAGTCGAAGCCAGACGAGAGAACCTCAATCCGGGCATCCTTGTCTATAAGAGCATCCAGGCCGGGATCAATCCGGACAACTTCTCCCAGTGTGGGATAATTAGTGGAATCCTGAGCAGATAGCTCGGTCTGAGCGACACTCAAAACGCAGGTTGCTAGAATCATGCAGGTGAATCTAATGGTTTTCATGCTTTTTTTCCCTGTTTTTTTCAGATAGATCAGTGTGATTTGATACGGGAACCTAAGAGGGTTCAATTCTACAGATTCTCCGCAGGAGATGCACGTATAGAGGAAATATTCCTGATTCCGGGGCTTGGAATACTTGCATCCCGAAAACAGCTTCGATAACGTAGCGTTTGCTCCCGTTGTCGTGAAATAGAGGCTTTTCAGCAGCACGACAATTGGTTAAAATCAGGTCTCCCCTGATGAAATCATCAATATGGTGGGTATAGCTCAGTTGGTTAGAGCGCCGGATTGTGATTCCGGAGGTCGCGGGTTCGACCCCCGTCGCCCACCCCAGGCGCGGCTCGCCGCCCGGCGAGCCCGGCCCCGGCACACGTCCCGCCGCGACGTCGATCCGGGCCTTCACCCGAAGCGCCTCCGCAGTCCGCCCGATCGATCCGCCGCGCCGGACGGCCGATGGACCCCGCGATGTCCGTCGAGACCTGGCCGCTCTCCCAGACCCTCGCGCTCTCCCTCGGCGGCCTGCTCTACATCGCGGGCGGGCTTCGCTTCCGACGTTGGGCGGTCGAGGATCGGGCCGGGATCCCGCGCTACTCCGAGCGTGTCGAGACCGTGATGCTCTGGATGGTCTACTCGGGGCTGATCGCGATGGCGATCGTGGTCTTCAAGCAGACGCTTCGGCATCTCTGACGGCGGGCGACCCGCGTGCTCCGGGCCCTCGGAGCGTCGCGAGGCGCTCGGCCGGCCGCGAACGCACGATCGCCCCGAACCGGGCCCGTAGGCCCCGTCCGAGGCGATCGAGAGTCGTGCCAGGCAGCGCGCGCACGGCGCCCTGCCCGGGTGGTTCCTAGTGGCCGCCGATCGGATCCGCCCAGAGATAGCGGGCGGGGCGGAGGACGAGCTGATCGAAGGGCGTGCCGATCTCGTGGGGCCGCGTCACGAGCACGATCGGCATCGACGCCAGGAAGAGCCCCGTTCCGACCACGAGGCTCACGAATCCCGCCGGTCGGAGAAGGAGCACGTCGACCGCGGGCGGCGCGTTCGCCGCGTCGCTCTGGGAGCGCGTCTGGGCCACCGCCGTCGTCGTGAAGGTCGTCGTCAGCAGGAGCGTGGCCGCGATCACGGCCGCGATTCGTCGGACCCGAGTGGACATTTCCTGTCCTCCAAATGCTAGTCTCCGGCCTCATCGGTCGGCGCCCTGCGCCGCTGAACCCCCTCCCTCACCCCCACCCGACAATCCCGATCCGGTCCCCGGTCCGCCGTGGGTGCCCGGGCCCGAGGCACCGATGGCCAACTGGCAGATGTTCACCCGAGCCCATTGCGCCATCTACCGTGGCACCCGCGGGCTGATCGGCGGCAATCTGATCGGGATCAAGATGCTCCTGCTGACCACGCGCGGGCGGAAGACCGGACGGGATCGCACCCTCCCCCTCGCCTACGTCGAGTACAAAGGGGACCTCGTGATCGTCGCGTCGAACGGGGGCTCGTCGCGCGACCCGGCCTGGTGGCTGAACCTGAAGGCAGCCGAGACCGCCCGGGTCCAGGTCGGCGGCGAGCGTTTCGAGGTCGGCTGGTCCCTCGCGCCGCCCGAGGAGCGCATGGAGTACTGGCGTCGCCTCCAGGCCGCCATCCCCGCCCATCGCAAGTACCGCTTCCGCACCGATCGTGAGATTCCGATCGTACGGCTCCATCGCCGGGCCGCCGCCTGGACGACGCGCCCGCTGGAAGGCGCGCCCCGACGCGCCGCGACGGCCTGAACGCGCTCCGCGTCACGTCCTGACGCGTGACGCGCAGGAGTTCGTCCCGTCCGCG
>JAGQQP010000330.1 GCA_020426085.1 Planctomycetaceae bacterium
GAGGTGCGATCCGATGATGGTGAGTTCTCATTCACGGCACGATCCATCGTAGTTACAGCTAACCGAAAATCGGTAGACAGTCGAATTTATTTTTTTGAGCCGTCGCCCAGTAAACGCTCTTCCCGGTCAAACTGTAACAGGGCATTGATCAGATCGTCCAGGTCGCCCTGCATAATCTGATCAATCTTATAAAGTGAAAGGTTGATGCGGTGGTCCGTCACACGACCTTGCGGAAAGTTATAGGTTCGAATTCGCTGGCTGCGGTCACCCGAGCCAATTAACGTCCGACGCTGATCGGCACGTTCTTCGGCCGCTTTCTGCTGCATCTGTTCCAGCACGCGACTTCGCAGCACTCGCATGGCTTTCGCTTTGTTCTTGTGCTGACTTTTTTCATCCTGGCACTGCACCACGGTGCCGGTCGGCAAGTGAGTGATTCGCACAGCGCTTTCCGTTTTATTCACTTTCTGACCGCCGGGACCACTCGCGTGGAAGGTATCGAGGCGAATTTCGTCCGGCTTGATTTCGACTTCCACCTCGCTCGCTTCGGGAAGGACGGCAACGGTAGCTGCACTCGTATGCACGCGGCCCTGTGTTTCCGTCTCAGGAACCCGCTGCACGCGGTGTCCGCCACTCTCAAACTGCAAACGGTGATAGGCACCTTCACCAGCGATGGAAAACGTGACTTCCTTCATGCCACCCAGTTCGGTGGCACTCATATTCAATACTTCTGTTTTCCAGCCCTTTTGCGCTTCGACGTAGTGCATATACATATCGAAGAGTTCGCGTGCAAACAGAGCCGCTTCATCACCGCCGGCACCAGCGCGAATTTCCATGATCAAGCCGCCACGCGTGATCGAATCACCGGCAACGACCATATCTTCCAGCTCTTTGGTGTGCCTCTCGTGCTCTTCGCAGAGTTCGTCCAGTTCTTTCTGCGCGTATTCTCTGGCAGCAGGATCGGTTTCCTCTTCCAGCATCTCCTTCGCGACTTCGATGTCTTCGGCGCGGGTATTAAACTCGCGGACTGCTAATGCAACCTTCGCCAGACCGCCGTACTCTCGCTGAATTTCAACCAGCTTACTGGTATTAGCCAGAACATCCGGATCCTGGAGTTCTTTTTCCAACTCCTCATATCGATCCAGTTTAACCTGCAGGGTGGGAAACTTCATTTACCCAAATCCACGAATAAGCCTGTCTGTAATCTTCGGTTTATCAATTCACGTAATGTTGAATGATCTACCCAGACATAAAAATAGAAAAGTGACGACCATGCATTAAACGAGGCTCATACGGATCATCCGTAGAGCCTCTGTTTTAGACAATAATGAATTGTGCTACTCGTCTTCTTTGGTGTCGCCTTCTTCGCCTTTGCGTTTGTCCCAGTTGTATTTCTTCTGGAATTTTTCAACTCGACCGGCACTGTCAACATACTTCATCTTACCGGTGTAGTAAGGATGAGATTTGGAACTGATTTCCACTGCCACCAATGGGTAAGTGTTTCCATCTTCCCATTCCACGGTTGTCTTAGAAGTGGCTGTTGACTGGATGAGGAATGAATCACCTGTTGAAGTATCCTTAAATACAACAGGATGATAATCGGGATGAATGTCTTTTTTCATTTTCTCAGCTTCTTTATTACCTGAAAACCTTAATCGATTTCACAGACTGTCTGCTGCCAGTCTTGTGGATCGGGACTCCGAAAGCACTTCTTGCCGTGTGCTGTCCCTGACTCTGCTATATAACCGATGCCAATCATCGAACTGTTTTGCCGGAATGATCTCTCAAACAGCCCTGCCTGAGTCTTCAGTTCCCTAAAATTAGAAAACAAAACAGTTTATAGAAATATCTGCTCTACGAAACATCACAGTTTACGTTCCTCTGCACGAATGAGCAAGCGCAAAGGCCTGTAGACACAAATCAACGCAACTCTTTCTATAGGTTTAACATACAGCTATTTCTGACACTCTGAATTCAAACAATTCGCGCAATTTTTCATATTTTCCTCACCTCAACTCTCATCTGCAGGCCTTCATTTGAAATCACCTTCAGATTTTCTGTCTCTTTCAGGACTTTCGTACGTTCATGAAGTCTACATTTTAACGAGAGAAGGCAGGACTCTGTATCTGTTTTGAAAATCAAATGTTAAGTAACTTGGCCTGCCGCTGTCGACCGTTTAGAGTTAGATAAAAACAAGGGTTTTCGTCCCACTCACATATCAATTCGCTCAGGAACAACATTATGGATCACCCATTAAACTGGAACAGTCAAAACCTGACACACGGCTGGCAGCGGGGAGTTACCGCATTTTACTACGGGCTGGGTTTTTCTGACGCGGATTTTAACAAGGCTCAGATCGGGATTGGTGTGCCGTTACTGGATGGCAACCTCTGTAATGTGCATGCTTACGAACTGGCTAAAGAAATTGCAGAAGGTTGCAAATCGGCAGAAATGATCGGTCTCCCGTTTGGGGTCCCCGCCGTCAGTGACAACATCACCCAGGGACAGGAAGGAGGAAACGCCAGTCTCCCCTCTCGGAATATGATCGCAAACGCCGCCGAATGCGTCGTCAGTGCTCACTCTTACGATGCCCTCATTGGTCTGCATAACTGCGACAAAAACGGGCCTGGCTTCGCCATGGCATTGGCGCGACTCAACTATCCGGGGCTGGTCGTCAGTGGTGGCAGTATCATGCCAGGCTGCCACAAAGGTCAGGACATTTCGATCCTGGACGTTTACGACTCCCAGGCAGCAGCGGCCGTCGGCGCGATGGAAGAAGAGGAAGCGGAACAGATTCTGAAAACCGCCTGCCCGGGTCCGGGGGGCTGCGGGATCGCCGCTTCATTCAACACCTGGGGAATTGCGCTCGAAGCCATCGGGCTGATGCTTCCATTCAGCAGTTCGACGCCCGCCATCGATAGCGCCAAAAAAACGGAATGCCTCAACGTCGCTTCCGCCGTACGAAACCTGCTGCAGAAGAATATCCGGCCGCGCGACATTCTGACCCGCAAAGCTTTTGAAAATGCCGCCGCCACCATCGCAGCCATCGGTGGCTCTACAAACGGCATCCTCCATCTGCTCGCCCTGGCGCGCGAAGCGGGTGTGCAATTCCACCTGCAGGACATTCAGGAAATCCTCAGAAAAACACCCGTGTATTGCAGTTTTGCACCACGCGGCAAAAAAACCATGGTCGATCTGCACTACCTGGGTGGTACTCCGGTCCTCATGAAACATCTGCTCAAAGCAGGCATCATTGATGGCACTTGTCTGACAGTGACAGGTAAAACACTCGCTGAAAATCTGGCAGACGTCGGCGATGTACCCCCAGACCAGGAACTGATCGCCCCGCTGGATCAACCTTATAAAGCTTACGCCGACATGCAGATCTGTTTCGGTAATCTCGCGCCGGGCGGCATTGTTTTCAAAGTCTCCAGCATGCAGGAATCTCACTTCACGGGAACCGCCTGCTGCTTTGATGAAGCAAAAGCCGTCGTCGATGCTGTCGAAGCCGGAAAAATCAAACCGGGCAGCGTCATCGTCCTGCGCAACCTCGGACCGGTTGCATCCGGCATGCCGGAAGTACTTGTTGCCACAGCAGCTCTGACGGTACCGGAACTGGATGGAAAGGTTGCTTTCATCTCAGACACGCGTGTCTCCGGCGTTTCACACGGTGCCATTGGCGTGCACTGTTCTCCCGAAGCAGCCGTTGGCGGCCCGATTGGCCTGGTTCAGGATGGAGACCAGATCTCGTTCGATCTGCTCAAAGGAGAAATCAGCGTTGCTGTCTCCGACCAGGAATTACAGCAACGTCGAGACAATCACCAACTCAAACCCGTCATGCATTCGCGCGGCTACCTGGCTGATTTTTCAGCGACGACTGCACAGGCCCATCATGGCTGTGTGAGCAAAGCCCTGCTGCCGGATTGCGAATAAACCCGGAACCCCCAAATCAATAAAAGGGAACCAGAAAAATGTCAGCCCCCGAATCCTTTCCAGAGGATCTTTACCAGACGTTAGCAGACTTTCAGCAAACTCATTTACTGACCTGGTGGAAAGACCTGAGTGAACAGGATCAATCAGAACTCTTAACGCAGATACAACATATCAACTTCGCACAGATCCAGCGGCTGTATGCCCCTGGTGCAACATATCAGAAGTCAGAATCACCGGCACAGAAAGCAGAGCGTGCCACCCGCCCTGCGACTGTGGTGCGACTGGAAGATCGTAGCTCGTCTCCCTCTGAATCGGAAGAGGCGACAAAACTGGGTCAGAAACTGTTGGAAGCTGGTAGAGTCGGTGCCATCCTCGTGGCAGGCGGTCAGGGTTCGCGTCTGGGTTTCAGTCATCCCAAAGGCATGTTTCCCATCGGGCCTGTCAAACAGACCTCCCTGTTTCAGATTCTGGTGGAACAGTTACGGGCCCGCGCACGCCAGGCAGGTCAGCCGATCTGCTATTTCATTATGACCAGCGATGCCACTCACGATGAAACAGTCGAATACTTTCAGCAGCATCAGAATTTTGGTCTGGAAGAAGACGAACTCTACTTCTTTAAACAAGGGACTATGCCCGCGGTCGATGCGGTATCGGGTCAGATCCTGCTGGCAGAAAAACACCGTATTGCCGTCAGCCCGGATGGACACGGAGGTATGCTGGCCGCCCTCAAGAACAATGGCATGTTTGAAATAATGCAGGAGAAAGGGATCGATACCCTCTATTACCACCAGGTCGACAATCCGACCGCCATTGTCTGTGATCCCGAGTTCCTGGGCTATCATCAAAGAGCAAACGCAGATGTCTCTGTCAAAGTGGTCTCGAAACGTTCGCCCGATGAAAAAATGGGAATCGTCTGTGATGTGGACCAGAAAACTCAGATCATCGAATACAGCGATCTGCCGGACCATATTGCCGAACAGACAGATGATGACGGCAACCTGTTGCACTGGGCGGGCAGCACGGCGATTCATATTTTCAACCGGGATTTCCTGGAACAGATCGCGAATGATGATGATCGCCTCCCGTTTCATCAGGCGAATAAAAAAGTGTCCTTCGTCGACGCTTCAGGTACCCAGGTCGATCCTGCAGAACCGAATGCCATCAAATTCGAACGGTTCATCTTTGATGTCCTGCCGGAAGCGGAGACGGTTCTGGTCTATGAAATCGATCGACAACGGGAATTCAATCCCGTCAAAAACGCGGAAGGCCAGGATTCCCCCCAGACGGCTCACGAAGCCCTCAACCGTATCTACTCCTGCTGGCTGACATCGTGTGGCGTTACTCTCTCTGGCGAAGCAA
>JAGQQP010000331.1 GCA_020426085.1 Planctomycetaceae bacterium
CGGTATCTTTATCGGCCGGCGGTTGCTGCGGAATTAGCCCGGAAGTCTGCTTTGGAAAATGTGCTCGCGACATTTTTCGCCGGCCGAACCTCGGACGCCGTTGCTGCGCTGCTTGATGTCTCGGGTAACAAAATTTCTGATGAAGAACTTCGTGAAATTAAACAGCTGGTTGACGAACGACGTCGCCAGATTCGTGAAGGAGACTCGTTATGAACATCACAAGTCGCGTTCTGACTGGATTGACCGGGGCAGATAGTATTGAGTCGCTCGTGCTGCGTTGCTGTCTCTGCAGTTTTCTTCTACTCATTGGCGTATGGATCGCTGTCTGGTGCCTGCGTCGAAGTTCTGCCGCGTTCAGACATCGGGTGCTGTTGATGGGGTTGGCAGGCGTCCTGTTGCTGCCCGTGATCATTCCATTGACTCAAGGCTGGAATCCGACGATCCGACTTCCAGCTGAAGCGGAGCAGGAACTGATTCCTTCAGAGTACCAAGAATTAGTCGTGGAACACGAAAGCAGTCCTTTCATCGCTGAACAGCCACAAACCGGCGCGTTGCCTGCGGATTTTGTGATGCCACTGACCGAGACTTTCGCAGACCGGTCGGCACCGCTTGAAATTCCTGAACCGGATCAGGCCGTCAGCTCAGTTCAGGTCGCAGATGAGCCCCCCACAGACTCTCGAAAAACCGTTTCGCCAGGGAGGATGAGTATCAGCATCGAGGTTCTGCTCTTTGCAGTCTGGGGGATCGTCGCCTGCCTGCTGGGGCTGCGGCTGTTTGTGCTGCAACTGTTAGTCGGGAAAGTCATGCGAACGGCGATACCGGTCACGGATGCAAGGACACTCGCTGTTCTGGAATCGGTCAATCGAACAGACCGGTTCGTGAATCTGCTCTGCAGTGATTCAATACAAGTGCCTGTTGCGGTTGGCGTATTTCAGCCAGCAATTGTGTTGCCGACTGGATACGGAAAGTGGTCGAAGGAACGTCTGCGGGTAGTGCTGTTACACGAGCAGTCTCACATCGACCGACGAGATGTCCTTTCACAGTCAATCGCTCAAATCGCCTGCATTTTATACTGGTTCAATCCACTTGTCTGGCAAGCTGCCCGGCGTATGCGGCTGGAACGTGAACTGGCCTGCGATGATGTCGTACTTTCTTCGGGGGAAAACGCCGGCAACTATGCCGATCATCTGGTGGACATCGCTACCGCCATCGTGGATCGCTGGCAGGTGCCTCAAAATGTTTCGGCTATGGCAACACATACGAATCTGCAAACCCGCGTTCAGCATATTTTTCAGAATGATTTAGACCGTCGTTCGCTATCAAAACGTGCCTCGACTTCTCTGTTCGCATTACTGAGTGTGCTCCTTCTGTTCCTGGCGATTGTGTCTCCATCAATCGCGACGACGCTGGAGAGTGATTCGTCTGAGGCAGAGAAGAATGCTCCCTCTGTCATTGAACTTACTCTTACGGGCAATGAGTCAGCTGTCTGGCCTGAGCGGCTCAAAGCGATGTCGAACGTGCAGAAGCTGACGATTCGCCACCCAGCCCTGGAAAATCTCCAGTCCATCCAGATCGGTGAATTGAAACAGCTGACCTCGTTTCGAGCAGAAGACTTTCCTCTGGAATCGAAGCTGGCCGACCAGGTGGCTGCCCAGCTTGCGCAACTCCCAAATTTAAAATCAGTTACATTCCAGCGCACCGGGCTGACCAGTGACGGGCTTCAACTGCTGCGCAGCTCTTCGCTGACTGAGTTGGAACTGATTGAGGAAGAATTGATGACTGATGCTGGATTTGAGCATATTGCGAAAATGCCTGTATTAAGCAAGTTAGTATTGGATGCAACGCCGATTGAAATCAAAGGATTGAAGCATCTTCAGGCGTGTTCAAATCTGAAGAATCTCGTGTTACGACGGCATCCCGCTGGATCCTCTCGGGACGGAGCAGATCAACGGCTGGCTGCGATTGGAGGAATCAACTCGCTTAAGGAACTGGAAATAGACTCGACAGATTACTCCCGTCTGATAGCCTTAAAGGAAGTCAAATCGCTGAAGAAACTGACACTGCGGCGTTGTGGAGGATTCGAAGCATCTCAATCTTTCAAGCAGCTGACTCAACTGGAAAAGCTGGTTCTCGACAACTGTGATTTTCGAAGAGAAACATTGGGAGATGTACAGGCCGCACTCCAAGAAGTGGGAATTGAAGTTGTCGATGTGACTCCCCCAGCCGGGACAGACCTGCTCACACGTACTTCGTCGCCTGTAAATGAAGCGACAAAGCTGGCAAGACAGGTGCACGACGATCTCAACGTAGCGAAACATTATCCAGCCTTCTGGGTTCGTCGGCTCACGTATTCCAGTGTAGTACCTTCGATGAAATCAGAACCGATTCGAACCGTTCATCGATTGAAGAAGACACTGACAGAGAATCATGTCCGGCGACCGCATTCCCAGGAAACAATCCTGGCATGGGCTCCGCAGCAGTTCTACACTGTTAATCAGACTTCCGAAAATGGTAAATTGAGTTGGGCACAAATCAAATATGGTGATGCGAAAATCGCCTGGTCGCGCGAAGGGAGTCCCGAAGAGCCGCCCAGACATTTCATACGTAATGGTATTTCGGAATTTGCGGACTCACTTTTCAACATTCCAGCTCAACTTCAGGTCTCGCAGCAGACTTACTGGTGGGGCGTGGGGACTCATCACAACATCGCGACGAGTTCTGTTTCACCGCAGCAAGCCACTTATAATGAACTTCCTGAAGAAGAGTTCGCCGGTGAAACGTGTCGCGTACTTGAATCGGCGGGACGCAGCGAACGCTTGTGGGTCAGTAAAAAAACAGGCCGATTGCGTGGCAGTCTGAGTTATTCTCACCAGGGTTACTTTATTCCATTCTATCAGCAGGATATCGTTACGCGGATCGCGGGGCGTACTGTCACTTCGCTCGACGATTTCCGCTCTCTGTCGAAGGATGGTGAAAATGCCCTGTCCACAGAAAAGCAAGAGCAGTTGAGAATCGCCTGGGCTGAGTACCATTTTCACCATGCAATCCCCGGCCGATTACACGTATTCAGTGATTACCGCGAGATTTCACCGGGCCACTGGTTCTCCTTCCGCGTGCAGATCGCCGGCTGGCATCACAATAAACTGAACCAGGGGCATTACGATTTCTACAGCTCCGAGAGCATTGTTACCGAGCTTGCTGTTAACCGCAACGATCTGAAAAAATACTGGGTAGCCGTATTCCCGAATGAGGGTGAAAGTATTCAGGATCAGCGATTCGGTGTCCCCGTTGATTATAAGTATGACAAAAATCGAACGGCTGACGAACTGCAGCGTCTGGTGAATGAACAGCTTTTCAAATATGCTGACTCTGCTCTGCTGATTGAAGAGCGGACGAGCCCCATCGGGAAGATGGTCGGCAAACCAGCACCCGTACTTCCTGCGGATCGGTGGATCGGAGAGCAACCCGATCTGAAGGGGAAATCGTACCTGATTCATTTCTGGGCCGCGTGGTGTGCGCCGTGTAAGAATGATGTGCCACTGCTCAATTCCATCTCGAAAAATAGAACTGTGATTGGTCTGCACCCCAGCGGCACCGATATGAAGCAGATTCAGAAGACAGCCAATGATTCGAAGATGACCTATTCCACGGTCGTCGCTCCTCCCGGATCGAAAGATATCTTCGGTTATCCCGTAAAGCTCTTCCCCTACTGCATCGAGGTCGATGAACAGGGCAAGATCGCCAGATACGGAACGCTGCACGAGGTTCTTGGCATAGACAACACGAGCGCATCAACGGCTCAACTCGCGCCAGATACAAAAGGTGTGGTACTGGGGACTCAGACAGAACAGGGGTTCGTCGCGATATCAATTGGTGAGTCGGATGGCGTACAGAAAGGGCAAGTCTTCCATGTGGTACGAGACGAACGACAGGTGCCATTCCGAATCGTTTTTGTACAGAAGAACCAATCGGTCGGTCAGATTATGAATGAGAATGATATACCCAAAATCAAAAGGGGTGATGAAGTGTTGCTGTCGTCTGGTTAAATATGCTCAAAGCCTGTGAATTAACTCTAAAGTGACCGGGCAGGCCAGCGAAAACTGATATTTCCTGAGTTGGCAAGCATGTTGTGCCCCTCTGCTCAGTCATGGCGTAAGGCGGTGATCGGGTCGATGCGTGCGGCCCTGCGTGCGGGCAGGTTTGTTACCAGGATGGTGACGAACATACTGAAAGCCAGCACCAGAACCAGCAGCCATAACGCGAACTCGATCACGTGCAGCTGCTCGCCTCCTGAGAGTTCGCCGCGACGGACTATAAACGAAACTTCACGGACCGCGTCGACAGTCGGCTGCAATTTCCCGTAGGATTTCGAAACGTCAGTCATCTCGACGATTATGTTGTGCTTTTCATTGTGCGGCATGAAGGGGATATGGTTCTGTAATTCAGGTTGTCCAGAATGATTTTTTCATGAGAGGATAATTATAGTATGTGGTATATGAATGGTCTGATGGAATCCCGGTTCGGTTGGTAAGTCTGTGATATTCACTTTCCCAGGAGTTTCATTGCGAATACGAAACCAAGAAAACAGATCAGCCACAAAGTGACTGGGCCCGATGGACCTGAAAATTCCAGACTGAAGGCCTTGATGATAAGATCGCCATTCTTTTCCGTCGGTGGAGGGAAAGCTTCGAGCAAGGCAGACACAATTGCATAGGAGGCAAGGGCAGAACACGGTATCCCGAGATTGCAATAGGGGTTTTGTTCAATCCAGTCCGCGATCCACTTTCCGAGTACTGCCAGATCCGAGGTTGTTGAAGTCGCATTGCCAAATGCAGCCAGCGCGAGTGCCAGCGCATAACCGATTAACCCAGCCGCTAAGATAACAATCGCTATTGCGGGGGTTGAATTGACAACGAAATCAGCCATGATCCGGTCCATCCCTTGAAATAGAGTTGCGAATGAGAATTACTGTGAGTACCACAGTTTAGTGAAAAGAGTCAGAGGGAAAGCCCAACGAAAGTGTTCAGCAGTTTGCTACCTCCGGAGAGTTCACGGGACTCATTTGACTTAGAATGCTCTGTCTTTGCCCTGTGGATTACATACTCTGACCTGACATTCAAACAGTGTAAAACAATATGTTCAGTAGTCAAGGGTTTATATCAGGCATTTCAACTACAGTTACTGGTGAGAAGCCAGTAGATGGGGGCAGTGGTGCTGGTTGAGACAGGACTGTCGGGCGTTTCACGATTCTCAGATAAGCTGTTTTCAAAGGCAGGAG
>JAGQQP010000332.1 GCA_020426085.1 Planctomycetaceae bacterium
ATTTACCCGCCTCAACCGAACGGACTCTGGCGACATGTGGGCCGTAATGCACCCAAGTATCTGACTTCGACTTCCGAAGACCGCTACCGTCGCGGCGTCTAAGTCATCTGGCGGCGCAGTGCCCCCTATCCGAGCTTCACCAATTTCGATGCGCCTGACCGGGGTGCCTGTGTGATCAATCGTTCGCGCACGAATACGCCGCTGCAGGCACTGACACTGTTGAATGATCCCGCTTACGTGGAGATCGGCGTCGGTCTTGCGAAACGTCTGGCAACCCGTGGTCTGAATTCTGAGATGACTGATCGCGAACGCATCGCGTATGCGTTTCGGCTATGTGTCGCCCGCGAAGCGAAGCCTGTGGAAATCGATCATTTAACCAGAGTTTTCGAACAGGAACTGAAATATTTCCAGGATCATCCTCAGGCAGCTCAGAAGCTGATTGCAGCGGACGACCGACCGGAAGGGGTCGGTGCCTCACGCATGGCAGCCTGGCTGTATGTTGCCAACATCCTGTTGAATTTAGATGAAACCATCACAAAGGGATAATCATGAACGCGCATCTGCAACAACTGTTGAATTATACCCGACGTGAATTTTTCCAGCGGGCCGGCATGGGGGTTGGAGGCGCAGCGCTCACCACGCTGCTGGCCAACGACTTGCAGGCGGCACTCCCCACAGCCGCCAACCCGATGGCGGCCCGCAAATCACATTTCGCCCCCAAAGCCAAAAATGTGATCTTCCTGCACATGGTCGGCGCACCATCGCATCTCGACTTATATGATGCCAAACCGAAACTGCAGGAACTGGACGGCGAACTCGTTCCCGATAAACTCTGGGAAGGACTGCGGCTGGCATTCATTCGCGAACAGCCCAAACTGATGGGCAGCCCGTTCGCGTTCCGTCAGCAGGGAGAAGCCGGCCTCCCGATCTCGGAACTCATGCCTCACCTGGGCTCGGTTTCCGATGAACTCTGCATGATTCACTCCCTGAAAACCGATCACTTCAATCACGCGCCCGCCCAGCTTTTTTTCCAGACCGGCTTCTCGCGCTTCGGACGCCCTTCTCTGGGCTCGTGGGTTAACTATGGTCTGGGATCGGAAAACAGCAACCTGCCCGGCTTTGTCGTTTTGATTACCGGCAACGTCGCAGGCGCCGGCAACAGCCTGTGGGGCAGCGGCTTTCTGCCCAGCATTTATCAGGGGGTCGAATTTCGTTCGTCCGGCGATCCCGTTCTGTTTCTCTCCAATCCCAAAGGCATGACCGGCGAAGACCGCAGGCGAATTATCGACAGCGTGAATCATCTCAATCAGGTCCAACTGGCCGACGTGGGAGATCCGGAAATTGCCACACGCATCAATCAGTATGAGATGGCCTATCGCATGCAGTCGGCTGTGCCCGAACTGATGGATATCTCCAACGAACCCAAACACATACATGAGCAATATGGAACACAGCCCGGTAAAGCCAGCTTCGCCAATAACTGCCTGCTGGCACGACGACTGGTGGAACGGGGCGTACGGTTCGTGCAACTGTTCGACCAGGGCTGGGATCATCATGGCAGTATCGTCAAAAGCCTGAAGAATAAATGTCGGCAGGTCGATCAACCGATCGCCGCACTCATCAGCGATCTAAGGCAGCGCGGCCTGCTGGATGACACACTGGTCGTCTGGGGCGCGGAGTTCGGTCGGACTCCCATGGTGCAGGGAGATCGGAAGGCCCCCGGCCGAGATCACCACAAAGATGCCTACACGGTCTGGATGGCAGGTGGCGGCGTCAAACGCGGATTCGCCTACGGCAAGACCGACGACATCGGTTTCAATGTGGCGGAAAACCCGATGCACGTCAACGATTTTCACGCGACGCTGCTGCATCTGCTGGGTATGGACCACGAACGGCTGACATTCAAATTCCAGGGACTCGATATGCGGGTCACGGGAGTTGCCGGCAACGTGGTACCAGACATCATCGCCTGAGACACGGGCATCCGCTCAGTCGTCGGCCCGCAGCATCGGTTGAATTTCGGTCACGAAGTCGTTCGCATCGGTGAAATTGCGATAGACCGAGGCAAACCGCACGAACGCGACCTGATCGACGTCCTTTAAGACAGTGGAAACCCGTTCGCCGATAAAACGCGAGGGAACTTCACGGTCGAAGTTTTCGTAGATTTCTGCTTCGATCTGCGCGACGATCGATTCGATCTGATCGGGGCTCACCGGTCGTTTATAGCAGGCCGTTTCAATCCCGGTGACCATTTTCATGCGATCAAAGGGAACCCGTGCGCCATCTTTTTTGACGACTTTGAGAGGTGACTCTTCGATTTTTTCGTAAGTCGTATAGCGTTTTCCGCAGGCCAGACACTCTCGTCGTCGGCGCACACTGAAAGGTTGACTCAAACGTGAATCAATTACTTTCGTCTCACCATCACGACAAAAAGGGCACATCATAAACGACGCGACTCCTGTACTGAACCAGCAGAAGGGCCTCTTCACATTCAGAGAGTTTCTGCAGACTGATGTTTAAAAATAGCATGATCGAAACTGTGGCACCAGTCTATTGTTCCGAAATCCGCAATTTTTATCGCTTTACGACGCGTGGACAGAAGACGCGAATTTCAGTGTTCCGGCATCTATTCCACGGGACGATCCAGAATTTCCTGATGGGCCTCGGCTTCATTCACGTCGGCTTTCAGATCATTGAGCGTATCCCGCAACTCGGCTTTGACGCCGAAGGAAACGAACGCAAGCACCGCCAGAAACGCTAACCCGCTGATCAACAGCAGCAAGATCCAGATGGTCATCCAAAAATACATGTTTCACCTCTCATACATCGGCGACAGGATTGAGCGGAGTTTCGTTCGTCCTACGAGGCTGATCCGGAAGCAGCAGCGAACCCAGCACATACACAACCGCGGAAAAGGTAAACGTAATCAACGTCAGGTGGGTGCCATTGAGGTTTGATGAAAACCAGCCATTGATCCTTTCGACACACGGCCCCATGGCTGACAGCCCCAGCAGGCCGCCCAGAATCGCCGCCAGCGCTCCGGCCCGGCTTCCCCGTGACCAGTACAGACCACCGACCACCGTAGGAATCGCTCCTGCCAGATAAACGGTACCTGTCACCGCCAGGTAACCCCATAAATCACTGCTGACTTCATACCACAGACCCCAGATCAGCAGCATCGCCCCAATCACAAAGATGGCAATGCGGGTCACTAGAATTCGCGCTCGCTGACTCATTGGCCCGGCGAGGGGAGCGACAATATCCTGTGTAATCACACCACTCCAGCACAGCAGGTAACTGTCGTGCGTCGACATGAACGCAGCGATCATGCCTGCTGTCACCAGTCCCAGTAAACCGGTGGGCACCACTTTGGCCAGAAACAGAGGCATTGCCGACAGGGAAGTAATCGAACTGTTATGTTCCACCGCGTGATTGAACTCAGCGAATAACTCCGGTTGAGAGGCGAAGAAGGCAAACGTGCCAATTCCCCAGAAGACCGGCAGAGCCCGACGTGCCAGAAAGGAGATCGAACTCAACGTATACAGTCTCTGCGCAACCCGGGCACTCTGGCAGGAGAGTGTCCGCGCCGCGCTGGTGGGCCACAACATGGCGGCGGAGCCGATCACAACGGTCATCTGAATGATCTGCAGCCAGCCGATCCCCCCCCCTTTTCCAGACGGGTTCTCCGAACTGGTAGGATCGAAGTACCCGTTCTGTTCGGTCACAATCGCAGAAAAGCCGTCCCAGCCAATCGACCAGAAAACGACCGCCGTCACAATCACCATGCCGGTTCCCAGGATCAGAAACTGGATCAGGTCGGTAATCACCACCGAGACCATGCCTCCCAGTACGGTATAAAACAGAACCAGCAGCAGCAGTCCGGTCATGATTAATTTGAGATACATCTCATCCTGCAACCCGGAGATGGCTGTCAGAAACTGGGACCCTGCTTTCAGAAACAGACCCATATTGAGGACGCCGGAAACCACCATCACACTCGCCCCGACCACGCGGACTTTTTGTGAATAGCGTTTTTCGTAATATTCGGGGATCGTCATGATCGAGGAATCCCGCAGTCGATAGACGACAAAACCGGTCAAACCGATCACCAGTACCGCCCCCGCTTCCAGGAAAGCCAGGTACAGCGACGCGTACTGCTGCATAAAGCCGAGTTCCGCCATATACATGACGGTGACCAGGCCGAGTTCGGTCCCTGTCATGGTCGCCAGAGCGAGTCGGATCCGCAGTTTACGGCCGGCGACCAGATAATCAGATAAATTTCCGACGTAACGATTGGCCCACAAACCAATTACGATCGATGACAGCAGGTAGCAGACGACGATCGACCAGTCCAACAGGGTGAAATTTGTATCGTAAAGAGAAATGGCGGGACCCCCTCGACTCTCGTTTGAGCGACGAAAATCGGATTTTCACGAAAAACAGCGGAAAGGAATCATTTACCAGCGGTTGCAATCAATGAGCATTCCATTTACCATATGTCGCTTCGCAAATCGTCACGGGTCTCGAAATCCGTTTGACCAGCCCGCTGAACACAGCGCTTCTTGCGAAAGATACACCACTATGCCAGTTTTGACAGTCAATTTCCATAGTAAATGGCTGTCTTCGAAATAACATCTAACAAAGGGGATGACACCGTGTCACTCGACAAAAGTTTAAAGAGCAAAAGTACGCTGGTCCGTGCACGTAACGTGTTAAAGCGGGCGGAACGTATCGAAAAGTTGAAATTCGAAGACCGCTGGGTCGATGGCCAGGGTGCCCTCGGTTTACCCAAAGTACGCGTCGAAAAGATTTCGATTGGTAAGAAGAAGAAAAAGAAGAAAGACGACTACGAAGATTAATCGTCTGTCTCTGTAGGGGGGAGGAGAGCACTCGTCTTGATCAGACTCTCCTCCGCAGTTCCCCTGTTCTTAAGCGCAGCAATCATCGACCGGGGAGCAAGGAATGCGTGCCCTGAATCTGCTACGGGCTGCCGGCGGCACTTTCACACGACGACGCTATCGCCGCGCCGCGCATTCGTTTCTTGCCCAGACCTCACGCTGCCGCGAAGTCCAGCAGCAGACACTGCAGCGCATCCTGCAGTTGAACGCAGACAGTGATTTCAGCCGCGAGTGGAAGCTGGATGGCTCCTGTACCATCGAAGATTTCCAGGCTCGCTTTCCCGTCTCCGATTACGAACGCTTTCGCCCCTGGATTGACCGCGTCAAAAATGGTGAAACGACCGCGCTGCTGGGAGCCGCCAACCGACTGCTGATGT
>JAGQQP010000333.1 GCA_020426085.1 Planctomycetaceae bacterium
TTGTTGCTGCAACCGAACATCTCCAGGAATTTGATCGCCCCGAAGAAATCATGGAAAGCCTGCTGATCCTGGGTAATGTAGACGATCCGGCGATCAGAAAAGTCCTCTGGAACTCGGACGAAGAGATCCGCCGACTGGTGGAACAGGTTTTAAAACACAGCAAGCACATCGGTGTCATGCAGCTCATTTGTGATTTCACGCAAGTAAATTATCCCAATGCGAAAGCGCTGGAAGCAATTTCTACGCGCGACGATCCCGAATTCATCGCCCATCTGCTGCGCTGGCTCCCGGAAAAACCGACAGAACTGCAGCAGACGAATTTCAGACAGATTGATCAGGTGATCTGGCTCCGTGCGGATCGCCAGGATTTCAGCCGCATTCCACAGGTGCTGCAGGTGCCGTTGATCCGGTTGATGAGTCTGCTGAATCTGGATGTGGCCAGCAAAAAACAGGCACAGAAATGGATGCTGCAGAATGGGACTCCCACTGCGAAAGAAGCAGCCATCGATATGCTGCGCAACCTGGATATCAACGAAGTCACGGAAATGGTTCTGGAAAGTCTGGACTCGGAAGATCCCATCCAGCAGGCCTGGGCCACCTGCCAGTTGCGGGCGCATCATGTTCCGGATGCCATGAATCTGCTGGTCAATAAAATTGACAGTCCGGTAGAGGAAGTGCGAGAAGCAGCACGGAAGGAACTTTCCAGTTTTGATGTCGAGTATGTCCTTGAACATTTTGAAGATTTCAATCCCCAGGTTTGTCCGTCGGTGGGAAAACTGCTGCAGAAACTGAATCCGCGGTGCATCGTTGATTTGAGTCGCGCCATGTCACATCCCCTGCGGAAAAGACGTATCCAGGCAGCCCGTTGTGCATATGCCTTAAAATTACACGATCAGGTTGTCCCGGCTCTGACTGCGCTTCTGGAAGATGCCGATGACCTGGTTCGCAGAACGAGCGCCGAAATTCTGGCCAGTATTTCCAGTGCCGCAGCACGTCAGGCTTTAGCACCACTGATTAAAGATGAAAATATACGTGTCCGTGAAATCGCAGTCAAAGCGTTACAGAAACCGCTCACACAGGAATCGGCCGATCTGAAACAGGTGGAAGGGACAAACGAATCATGAACATCGATTTCTGGTTCCTGCTGGCAGGACACACCGACGAAGTCTCACGGGCGTTTCGGAATCGCGGTCTGTTGCAGGAAAACTGGCTGTTGATTTCAGCGACTATCGTGATTGGCACGGTCTGGCTCATCCTGTATCTCTGGGAAAACATGCAGTTGCAGCGGAAAGCGAATTCCGATACGCCTCAGGGACTGTTCTACGATTTATGTAAAACACATCGCCTGAGCCGTACTGATATCAACTATCTGCTGAAAGCTTCTGAGACACACTGCCAGGAACAGCCGGCCATGGTCTTTCTTGATCCTGCCATCATCAATTCCTATATCAATCAGGCCGGAACTGATGCGCGCTACTATGAATTGCTGGAAGAACGACTGTTCCAATAGTATGTCAGCTATGGTCAGGATGCGGCCAGTCGAGGTTTACTGGCAACGTAATAGTCGCTGATCAGATCATGCGGCAGCGTTTGAACGTCGATGGATTCAAACCCGAGATCATGTAATGCCTGCAACGCTTTTTCCTGACACCAGCGGGAACTATCTGAAGTCTGCGCCTGGTTGCTGATTGCCATTTTACGCACACAGGAGAGCGAGTACAGCAACCCGGCCAGTGGGTGTTGCAGATTGAGTTCTCTGTTTCGCGAACGTGCCAGATCCTGCATGAGGAATGTTCCCTCTGGTCTCAAGGCTGTCAGTACCTGTTCTAGTATGCGATGCGGCTGCGCCTGATCCTGCAGGATATCCAATGCAAGAACCAGATCGAACGACTCGATCGTGTGAATCTCGGTCAGCTCACATCTGAGAAATGTCACATTATCCACCTGTTTCTGGCGGGCTGTTGCTCTGGCATTGTCAATCAGTGTGGCAGAACTGTCGTAGCCCACAAATTGACTGGCGGGAAACGTACGGGCCAGTTCGATCAGCGTACTGCCGGATCCACAACCCAGTTGTAGAACGTCCCGGCCTTCGCAGAGCTGCATGATCAGACGGGGGACGAGAGGGAATACATGTTTAAACAGTCCGTTCATAATTGAAACGGAATTGTCTTCGATCAGCTGCGACTGCAACCGGGTAAACAGATCGGAAGGGAGCGGACCTCCTTCTCGAAAACAGTTTACGATTTCATCCTCCAGCTTCGCTGACAGTGACACCCATTGCACACTGCTGGCATAAGCGTGCGATCCACTACGCTGCAGTAACAGTGCAGCATATTCTGCCGGCAGTCGATATGTCTGAAAGATCGAGTCATATTCCAGAATGCCACCTGTCGACATCACAGCAAGCCAGTTTTCGACATACTTCGTCTGCAGACCTGCTCTGTCTGAAATTTCTTCACATGTCGCGGCATCCAGGTCTGCCAGTACGCGGAATAAGCCGGTTCGATATCCAATCGAAAGCATCAGGGTCAGACTTCCCTGGTTAATGATCTGCTGCAGACGGTCTTCAAAAAGCGCCGTTGATTCGAAGTAAGAAGCGAACGTGGTGTCAGTCATCATCTGGTAGCCCCCTCAAAAGTTAGTAATAAATGTGTGACTGAACTACCATGCGTAGAATCTTTCAGACTGTTACCGGTTATATTGAGAAATTTTTCCACTGTGAGGAGGTAAATCACTTATGGTGCGATGTTTGATGAAAACGCGATAAACTATTGCATCTTTTTGGCTTACGAAAAAGGACTTGCCAGTAGGTTTTTCTAAGCTAAAAATAGTAAAGCTATCAGAGGACAACACCTGTTTTGTTCTGTACAATAAGATAGTGAAGCGATCGGCTGAAGGACGCGATTCAGAATCGTTCTCTTTTCAGCACGGCTTTCAGGGGCCGGCAACTGATTTCAGAATCCAGTTGCTGAAAACAGGAGTGGAAGGATGTTTCGACAATTGATGATTCCGTGTGCGGCAATGCTGGTGGCTCTGGCTGGCGTTGGGGGGGTTCTGCTCAACGCAGATCGAACGCAGTCCGTCGTCGCCGATAAGCATGAGTTGATTGATAAGACTCCTTCCATTCAACATCACACACATGCCGATTTACAGAAGACGGGACGTCGGCTGGATGAAATTAATCAGGTCATTGCCAGTCGTGTTCCGCAATTAAACGGATTAAAGCCCGTGAATGCCAACAGCATTTCTCAGGCACCCTGGAATGATCCTGCTTTAAACGATTTGTATGAGCAGATCCGCAAACAAAGGCTGACACTCTGGTTCCCTCCTAATGACGAACCGTTTTCGATCTGGGTCGGTAATCCAGAGAAGACCGTCGACGGAAAGAAAGTCTATCAGCATGCAGAAGTACTTGAGAAAGCAGTCCCGCTGATCAATCAGCTGCCGTTCCCCGTCCGCATCTGGTTTTATGGCACTCGCGACCAGTCGAACCCGGAACTGGGAGAATGTATCGAAGCGGTCTCCGGAATCACAAAACTGTCAGGTGTCAAGTTTTCTTACTGCCGGATTAATGAGAGGGGTTATCAGGCACTCCGAAAACTTTCCGAACTCCACGATCTGGAAATTCTACATTCGCATCTGGATGAAACAGCGCTGGAGCAGATTGCACAAATGGACGGCTTGCGTCGCTTGCATCTGCATTTCGGCAAAAAACAAATCGATTCGGCCCTCGCAGAAAAAATCCTGGATCTGCCCCATCTGGAAGACTTTAAACTGTATATCAACCTGGCACCCGGCCGCGTCGCTCCTTTCTGGAATAAACTTTCAGGTTGTTCTCAACTGGTCGCATTAGAAGTCGACTGCGGAGCGGTCAAGCAGGAGGTGCTCGTCAAATTTCTGAAAGAAGGCGATCATCAAAAACTGAATAAGTGGGTCATCCGTAATGTATTCCCCAAAAAGAAACTGGCGGATGCTTTCGTACTGGCACCACAGCTCACTTCGCTTAAGATGCCCTCTGGATCGACTGAAGATATGGGATATCTGTTGGACAGGCTGGCCAGAGATCTGCCCGGCATGACAAACCTGACCATCGGCTGGGATACCGGAATGCATCTGACAGATGAAGAGGCCCGCACAGCGTTGAAACAACTGGGCAGCTTTGCAAATCTGCAGGAATGTCATGTTCCTGTCGCACTGCCAGATGCCTACGCGCTGCAGCCCTTAACAAAACTTAAACGGTTGGAGAGCTTTTACTGCAAAGACCTGGATCTGAATCAGGAAACATTATTACTGCTTGCCCAGATGCCGGCGCTCAAGAGTCTGGATGTTAAAGCTCTGAACTTTGGTGATGAGTCAGCTCACCTGCTCCCCTGGTTATCTTACGTGGAACAGATTGAAATCCGGGATCCAAGTACGCTGACAGACGAACGGCTGGCGCTGCTCAGTCAACTGCCTCAGTTGTCCCGATTGAAATGGTGTGATATTGCCATTCCCAAACCGGTACCACTTACCCCGGAAGCGCGTAAGAAATATTCCCACATCGATTTTGAAATCTGCGGGAACTGAATTCGAATGCAGCGGGCAGATCGCTCGTTACTCGTTCGTTGATTTCACAGAGACGGTTTTTATAGTGAAGCGACCTGCTTTACAGAGAACTCATGCAGCGTTTCAGGCCACATTGCATGGAAACGATCTTCAGATACATCGCGATAGCCGGCTTTGAAGCGGCTCATCAGTGGATGTTCAATTTTCGTCCTGATCTGGTTCAGAACCTGACCAGGATCATCGACCGTCATGAACAGGTTCATTTCGGAGCTGCCGAAATCATGTCCGTCGATGATGGTCTTGCCATCAACCTGAATTTCATCAATCAGCACAGATTCCAGATCCACGAGAGAATCGTAATCGGGAATGACGGCACCTTTAAACTGCAATACAAGTTGAAATTTCATAGTCGTTCTCACGGTCTGATGGATAGAATGGCGAGTAAGTATCGGACCCTGTTTGCCCATCGAAAGGGCTTTAGACTTGCTACAGCCCTATTATAACGTGAGGACTGTGATTTATGATACCAGGTTCATTTAATTTCGTGTGAATTCAATAAACCGGAGCTTCTGGTCGATTTACTTTGACGATTATCATGACGGCGCTAACTCGTTTGTGCAACCAGTTACAGAACATTGTTAATTAACACGAAGGGGTGAAACAATGCAGACTTACATCAGTCATACACGTCTGAATCACCGTGTCGCATGTGTACTGGCCGG
>JAGQQP010000334.1 GCA_020426085.1 Planctomycetaceae bacterium
CTCCGGGGCCTGCGATGTGTGATGAAGTGCTTTTTTTTTTATTTTTTAAAACCCTCAACCAGTCAGGAACAGATTCATGGATGCATCTTCATTGGATTTCTTAAAAAAACTGCTCCATTCCCCCGCACCCTCGGGCTATGAAGGTCCGATCCAGAATGTCGTGCGTGAGTTTGCAGGCGGATTCGCGGATGAAATTACCACCGATTTGCACGGTAATGTGATCGCCGCCGTCAATCCGGATGCGGAACGCAGGGTGATGTTCGCCGGCCACTGCGATCAGATTGGCCTGCTCGTGCAGTACATTGATGATGATGGCTACCTCTGGGCGAATCTGATTGGTGGCTGGGATATACAGATGCTGCTGGGACAGAATATGCAGGTTCATACCGCCTCTGGTCCCATCCATGGTGTAATTGCCCGTAAAGCCATTCATCTGCTGACTCCGGATGAACGCAAAACCGTTCCCGAAATCAAAGACCTCTGGATTGATATCGGAGCAAAAAATGGCGAAGAAGCACGCAAGCTGGTTGCCATTGGTGATCCGGTCACCTTTGAACTGGGCTTTCGACCGATGCTGAATAACCTGGCGTCTGCCCCGGGGATGGATAACCGGGTGGGAGTCTGGGTTGTTATGGAGGCATTAAGACAAGTCAGCCAGAAATCACCGGGTGTCGGTGTTTTCTCTGTTTCAACCGTTCAGGAAGAGATCGGCCTGCGTGGTGCAAAGACGAGTGCTTATTCCATCCAGCCGGAAGTGGGAATTGCCGTCGATGTCACCCATGCGACGGACTGCCCCGCTGTGAGCAAGCAGGAAAATGGCGATATTAAAGTAGGAGGCGGTCCGGTTGTTTATCGAGGACCAAATGTGAATCCCGTCGTATTTTCGTCATTAAAGTCTCTTGCCGATGAACACGAAATCAGCTGTCAGATCAATGGAATCTCACGGCCCGCCGGTAATGATGCCAATGCGATGCAGTTGAACCAGGGGGGCATGGCGACGGGAATCGTTGCAATTCCCAACCGGTATATGCACAGCCCGGTTGAAGTCATTTCGTTAGACGATCTGGAACAGGCGGCCCGCCTGCTGGCGGAGTTCTGTCTGGCCATCAACGATCAGACAGACTTTACGCCGTAAGTAACCTCAGTCTGATTAACCAATTTCCTGGAGGACTTCCTCTGCCGCCTGAATGATGTGATCGATATCTTCGTCGGTCAGCATCACCGATGTGAAGTTGGCTTCGAACTGGCTGCAGGGGAGGTAGACGCCCCGATCCAGCATGCCCTGGAAGTATCGGCCAAAGCGAGCCGTGTCATTTCTGGCTGAGATTGCGTAGCTGGTGACTTTTTCCGGGTTGAAAAACAGGGTGAACATCGAACCGCATTCGGCCAGTGTGTGAGGCAGATCTGCTTTCGCAGCCGCTGCACGCAGTCCCTGGGTCAGGCGGCTGGTTTTCGATTCCAACTCTGCATAGGGATTGGTTTCACGCAGGCATTCCAGGGTCGCAATCCCCGAAGCCATGGCAATCGGATTTCCGGACAGGGTTCCTGCCTGATACACGCTGCCAACGGGTGAAACCACATCCATGATTTCTGCTTTACCACCGTACGCGCCGACAGGCATCCCTCCGCCAATCACTTTCCCCAGCATGCAGATGTCCGGCATGATATCAAAACGCTGTTGCGCACCACCCAGGGCAACACGAAAGCCGGTCATGACTTCGTCCATGATGAATACCGATCCATTTTGTGTACAGACTTCCCGCACTGTTTCCAGAAAACCAGGTTCGGGGAGTACTACACCCATATTTCCTACAACTGGTTCCAGGATGACCGCAGCAATCTGATCTCCCATTTGCACGAAGGTTTTTTTCAGTTGTTCGATATCATTGTATTCCAGCACCAGTGTGTCGGCGGTGCAGCCTTGCGGGACACCCGGGCTGGAAGGTGTTCCCAGCGTCAGAGCGCCGCTGCCGGCCTGAACCAGCAGGCTGTCGACATGACCATGATAACAGCCTGCAAATTTGATGATTTTATCCCGTCCCGTATATCCGCGGGCCAGTCGAATGACACTCATGCCCGCTTCAGTACCAGAATTGACCATCCGTACTTTTTCGACGCAGGGGACCAGATCCACGACGAGTTCGGCCAGTTCTGTTTCCACTAAAGTTGGAGCGCCAAAACTGGTGCCTTTCTTGAGGGCTTCTTCAATTCGAGGCATTACCCGGGGATGCAGGTGTCCCAGGATATGAGGTCCCCAGGAACCTACCAGATCGATATAGCGGTTACCATCAATGTCATACAGGTATTGACCTTCACCCCGATCAATGACAACCGGGTGTCCTCCGACTGCTCCGAAAGCACGTGCGGGGCTGTTAACGCCTCCTGGAATGACTTTCATGGCGCGGGCAAACTGTTCTTCACTTTTAGCACGTTGGCTGGCTGACATCTTTACGGGAAATCCTTAGTTTGAGCTGGAGTTATCTGAAGAAGCAGGAGGCTGAACCGGTTTGTTGAGATCCAGACACTTGAGGGCTTTGGTATCTCTGATAAATAACAGACCATTTGACAGAGCAGGGAGTGCACGGGTCGTAGTATTTAAAACCTGTGCACGCCCCAGTTCTTTATATTCTTCTTTCGAAGCGGTGGCCATCACGAGGGTCCCGTCCGTTTTCAGAATGAGTAGCTTGCCATCTGCTTCGATTAAGGTCGCGTAACCATAGTTCTCCTGGGACCAGAGAACTTTCTGCTCGTTTGGATCAAAACAGATCAGGCTTGAAGGACCTATGTCCTGTCGGCCGTCTACACCTATGAGAGCACCGTCATATTCGATCGGGGTGGTGTACTGGCTGGACATCGGTTTCTGGCTTCGCCAGAGCTCGGAAGTGCTGGTGTCTTCGACAATCCCCCAGAAGCCGCCCACTCCATAACTGGCAGTCGCAAAAATATTTCTGCCAACCTGGACCGGATTAGCGCCATTGACGGTTGCCCCCCGCTTGCCAAAGGGGAACTGAAACAGAATATCCCCGTTTTCCGGATCGACGCCGACCAGGTGAAGACGCGTAATAAACAATGCATAGAAACGGCCATTTAAAAATACAGAGATCGGCGAAGAATAACTGGCATCGTCAGACAGTGATGTCCAGATCGTTCTACCTTGATCCAGTGAAAAAGCGACAATGCCGGCATTCTGGCGTTTACTACCCACATTGACCAGAAGCTTATCATCGATAATGATCGGTGTGCTGCCGACTCCGAAAAAGCCTTCTCCCACATGAAAATCTTTGTGTGTCTGACGAGACCAGATCTGTTTTCCCGTTTTGAAATCCAGGCACTGCAGATGCCCGGTGATTCCATGGACATACACATGGTTGTTATAGATTAAGGGGACTGCGATGGGACCATCGTTCGGGTTGTAAGAACCTGTGTAGCTGACCGGTGACTGATGTTTCCAGATCACTTCCCCTGTGTCAGCCTGCAGTGCTTCGACGATTTCCTGGTCTTCAAGACGATGAAATAAAATCGCTACATTCTGGAAAACCGCCACTCCAGCAAAACCACTTCCGACAGCCCGCTGCCATTTCACACTGGGACCGCCGGCAGGCCACACGGCTGCCAGTGATTCACTTTCGGCTGCATGTCCATTTCGCGATGGACCCATAATTTGAGGCCAGTCACCACCTCGACAGGGAACAGTCAGGCTAATGATGATCAGCAGGCTCAATTGAATGAATCGCATATGTCGGGCTCCGCCTTTCAGATAGAACAGATAATGATTTGAACGAATCCTATTTTAACAGGATCGGGGCTTGGCTGCATAGGAACGTCTGTTATAGTCTGGTAAGATAAAAAGCGAAACCGAACCATAGCGACACCGCGCTTCCTGAAGAGGGTTTTCGTGAGATCGTTTGCTTTGCAGGAGAAGACTTTGGACTCAAATCCCTTACGGTTAATCAGAAATCTACGTCGAAGCCGCGAAATTGTGACAGTTCTTATGAACTACGGTTTTGACGACCTCGTTGATCAGCTGCGGTTAAGACGCTATCTCCGCTGGGGGCGCAGGCTGCTGTTCTGGAAACGTGCAGAACCCGAAGTGAAACTGACCCGCGCCAAGCGAATTCGACTGGCTCTGGAAAGCCTGGGGGTCACTTTTATCAAGTTTGGTCAGGTGGTCAGTACCCGACCCGATCTTGTGCCCCGCGATGTGATTCGCGAACTCTCCAAGCTTCAGGAAAGCGTTCCTTCGTTTCCCGGCAAGATTGCCATCGGAATAGTGGAACGGGAACTGGAAGCCCCTGTGAGTGAACTGTACGCAGAATTTGATCCTGAGCCATTAGCCGCGGGTTCACTGGGGCAGGTGCATCGTGCCCGTCACCATGATGGCACTCCGCTCGTCGTCAAAATCAAACGTCCTGACATTGATCGTGTGATTGAGCAGGATCTCAGCCTGATGTATGAACTGGCGATGATGATCGAACGCCATTTTCCCGATGCAGAAGTGTTTGATCCCACCGGGCTGGTCAATCAGTTTTCACGAACCATTCATCGCGAACTGCAGTTTTCGCGCGAAGCCCGTTCGACGGATGAATTCTGCCGACTGTTTCAGGATGACGCCACACTGTATGTCCCCAAAATTTACAGGGATCTGACACAGGGTGATGTGATTACCATGGAATTCATCGACGGTTATAAAATCGATAATGACAGCGAACTCAAAAATCTGCCGATCAGCGCGCATGAAGTGGCAGCGAACGGTGCCCGTATTTTTATGAAAATGACCTTCGAGTTCGGCATCTTCCATGCAGATCCTCATCCGGGAAATTTTCGTGTAATGCCGGACGGTTCTCTGTGCCTGCTGGACTATGGGATGATCGGAATTCTGGAAGAAGAACGCCGGGATATGCTCGTTGATCTCTTCCTGAACGTCGCCCGCAAAGATACAGCGAAACTGGTGGAAGTTGTGTTGAAAATTGGCAAAGCGAAACGCAACGTCGATCATCAACTCTTACGGGCGGATCTCCGGGATTTCATCGGCAATTATTATGGTGTGCCTATGGACGAAATCAGCGTCGGCAAAATGTTGACGGATTTTATCAATATTCTGGCGAATCACCGTATCCGCTGTCCCGTTGACATCATGTTGTTAATTCGTGCGTTGATCACTCTGGAAGGGATCGCAACACGGATTGCGCCGGAACTGAATA
>JAGQQP010000335.1 GCA_020426085.1 Planctomycetaceae bacterium
GAAGGAAGACGTCGAACGTGGTCAGGTTCTGGCTGCTAAGGGTTCGATTCCTCCGCACACCAAATTCGAAGGTCAGGTTTACGTACTGAGCAAAGAAGAAGGTGGTCGTCATACTCCGTTCTTCAATGGATATCGTCCACAGTTCTACTTCCGTACTACTGACGTAACTGGTTCTACCACATTGCTCGGCGGTGCAGAAATGTGTATGCCTGGTGATAACGTGGAAGTTCAGGTTGAACTTGGTAAGCCAATCGCCATGTCCGAAGGTAGCCGTTTCGCGATTCGTGAAGGTGGCCGTACTGTCGGTTCTGGTGTGGTAACCAAGATCGTTGAGTAATTGAAAGCGTTGCTTTCTCTGTTGAATAAATGGTGTCCACCCTGTTTTTTATGGGGTGGGCACCTTCAGGTTATATTTGATTAGTGATATTGTTGTCCGTCAGGGCTGAGGGCTGTTATGGCACGTGAATATGTATGGTTAGAATGTACTGAAACCGGAATGCGAAATTATCGGGTCAGTAAGGAAACTCGTGGCTCAGAGCGGCTTTCGCTGATGAAGTACTGCCCTAAGTTGCGGCGTCACACTCTGCACAAAGAGTCTCGCAAGAAGTAATTGTCTTGCTGGCCGGGATTTTTGTGACTGGTGTCAGTTTTTCGAGTTGCTTCCGGTTGTCAAAATGTCTGGCTGGTTCAGGCTGGTAGACGGGTGTAGCTCAATTGGCAGAGCACTGGATTCCAAATCCAGCGGTTGGGGGTTCAAGTCCCTCCGCCCGTGTTTTAGTGTTGCAAATGCTGTCAGGTCTGGCATTGGGGTGTAGTTTCTGATGTCTCTGGCAAATTAAAAAGCAGGTTTGCGATTTTTTGATTCGCCTCTGTTCTTAAATATTTTAGTAAACTGGTCTCATGGCTAAATCCAAAGCGGAACAAGCATTCTCAGCCACACTGGTGAGTGGCGGTTTGTATAAAAGAAATCAGGGACGACTGGTCCGTCAGTTGACTGCGATTGGCCTGGTGGCAATTTCCATTTTCGGCGCTTATTCACTTTATAATGTGTTACCGCTGGGAATGTCTGCGGGTCTGCAGAAGGGAATTGCAGTGGCAATCGTCGTGATTTCAGCCTGGTTGTCGTATCGGGTGGTGAATTTTCCCCGTTTTGCTGATTTTCTGATCTCGGTAGAGGCGGAAATCAGCAAGGTGACCTGGGCAACCTGGGATCAGTTATGGCGGTCCACCACCGTCGTGATTGTGTTGATGTTTTTTTTAGCGTTTTTACTGTTGGCCTTTGACGTTTTCTGGCAGTGGCTGTTCAGATTGATCCGCTTTCTGCAGATCTGATAGCGGAGCAAGTCGGCCTTTCAGTGAATTGCGGAGATTTTTCATCTCTGCTTCTTGAATAAATCGTTCTTCCTGCTCATTATGAGCGATTCCTGTTTTTGCGGTCTTCTGGATTGCAGTATTAGAGTCAAACAGGGCTTTTGTCTGTTGCGAAAGCCTTATTAAAGGTGTCTCATGAGTAATGATTCTGGTTCTGAACCGACTTCTGAAAGTCCGGAAGGCTCTGAAAAGCGCCTCTGGTACGTGTTGAAGGTACAGAGCAACCGGGAGAAATCCATTCGAGACGCCCTCTTACGCGGCATTAAACGGGATGGACTGGAAGAGTATTTCGGGGAAATTATTATCCCCACAGAAAAAGTAGTTGAAACAAAAGGCGGAAAAAAGCGGGTTTTTGAGCGAAAACTGTATCCCGGTTATCTGATGATTCAGGTCGAGCTCAACGATGACAGCTGGTATCTGGTGCGTTCCACAAATGGAGTGGGGGACTTCACCGGAGCCGCCGGCAAGCCGATTCCCATGCAGGAGCACGAAATCGCCCGGATGCTGGGTCGGGAAGAGACAAAAGAAGAAACCCCTGTTAAAATCAAGCTGGATTTTCAAGTGGGTGATGTTGTTAAGGTGAAGGATGCCACCTTCGAAGGGTTTGAGGGAACCATCGATGCGGTTGATGAAGCCAGTGGCAAAGTAACCGTCCTGATTGAAATATTCAGTCGTCCGACTCCGACGGAGTTGGAGTACTGGCAAATTGAAAAAGTTTAGCGGGCCGTCCGGCTCTGTGTTAAACAGTAAAGATTCATCTATTTAAAGTGTTTTGAAAGTCGGTCGAATGGCTAAACAGCTTGTTGCAGAAGTTAAAGTTCAGATTCCCGGTGGTGCCGCTACTCCGGCTCCTCCTGTTGGTACCGCTTTGGGTCCCCACGGTGTCAATATTGGTCAGTTCGTTCAGCAGTTCAACGATCGCACCAAGGACATGGCCGGGACCACGATTCCTGTTGTGATCAGTGTCTATAACGACCGTTCGTTTGACTTTATCATGAAGAGCCCGCCGGCTGCTGTGTTGCTGAAGCAGGCTGCTCAGATTGCAAAAGGTTCAGGGAATCCCAAGAAGAACAAGGTCGGCAAAGTCACCGTGGCCCAGTTGCAGGAAATTGCCAAGACCAAGTTTGCGGATCTGAATGCTCCGAATATTGATCAGGCTGCCAAGATCATTGCCGGTACTGCTCGCAGCATGGGTCTGGAAGTCGAAAAATAAACTGATCTGCGGAATCCCTTTTTTCGAGAAGGGTTCACGCTTTAAAGCAGATAAAAATTCATAAAACCATCTCACGTTTAGTCGGATAGAGAGTCATGGGAAAACAATCCAAGCGTACTAAATTTTATAACGAAAAGCTGGCCGGTGTCGGTACCGTCAGTCTGGAAGAAGCTGTTGAGACACTGAAGTCTCTTGAAAGCGATCTGCCCGCGAAAATCAAGCCTGTTAAGATGGATCAGACTGTCGAACTGGCTGTGCGTCTGGGTGTTGATCCCCGCCAGGCAGATCAGCTGGTGCGTGGTTCCATCAATCTGCCTCATGGTATCGGTAAAACTCAGCGGGTGGTTGTGTTTGCCCAGGGTGCCAATGCAGATGCTGCCGAAGCCGCCGGTGCAGATGCCGTTGGTGGTAAAGAACTGGCAGAAAAAATCAAAGGTGGCTGGCTCGAATTTGACGTCGCCATCGCGACTCCCGACATGATGGGTGTGGTTGGTCCGCTGGGACGTGTTCTCGGGCCTCGTGGTCTGATGCCATCTCCTCGTGCCGGCACTGTCACTCAGGATGTGGGAACTGCAGTTTCGGATTACAAGGCTGGTAAAGTTGAGTTCCGTGTCGATGCTGGTGGAAACGTGCATTGCCGCGTCGGTAAGCTCTCCTTTGATGCAAATCAACTGGTAGAGAACATTCAGGCAATGCTGAAGTTTCTGGATTCGCTGCGACCTTCTTCCGTGAAGGGTGCTTATGTGCGAAACGTTGCTGTTTCAGCAACGATGAGCCCTGGGATTTCGGTTGCTCTGTAGTCACTGCTGACAGCGGGACATCATCACTTAACACAAAGAAACAGTTTTCGGCGTTTCATAAGCTGGAAGAGATCTAATGAGTAAAATTGTAAAAGAAATGATCATCTCCGAGATCGAATCTCGGATCAGTGAAGTCCGCGACTTCGTCGTAGTTGATTCTGCTAAGGTGGATGCGATTACCGATAACGGTTTCCGTCTCAAGCTGCAGGAAAAGGGAATTGCTTCCCTGACTGTGAAGAATTCTCTGGCACGCCGTGCTTTGGCTAATATTGGCGTTGAAGGCCTGGATGATGTCCTGAAGGGACCATCCACCCTGGTCTGGGGCGGGGAAGACATTGTCGCCCTCTCCAAAGAGATGACCAAGTGGGCATCGGACATCGGTGCTCTCGAAATCAAAGGTGGAGTGACGGAAGGGACCGCACTGTCATCGGAAGATGTTACAAAGTTGAGTAAGAGCCCTGGTCGAATGGAGTTGATCGGCGAAATCGTCTCCCGGATCCTTGGACCGGGTGCACAGTTGGCAGGGGCGATCAAAGGTCCTGGTGGGACCCTTGCAGGGCAAATTAAGACAATCTCTGAAGGGGATGAGTCATAATTCGCTGATTCGTTCAGGGATTATGGTTCTGTAGTCAAGATTTGTAGCAACGGCTGCTGAGGCAAAGCAGCGTTGATTCCGTTTACATTGTTGAGAGTTTTATTTTACGCATTCGTGCGAAAGGAAAGAGAAGATGGCGACAGCCGAAGCAACAACTGAATTTGGTGAAGAAACCAAAGAACTGGGTGACAAAATTGCTGGTTTGACATTGCTCCAGGCTAAAGATCTGGCTGAATACCTCGACCAAGTTCATGGTATTAAAGCTGCCGCCGGTGGCGCTGTCATGATGGCTGGTCCTGTCGGTGGTGGCGATGCTGGTGCAGCTGCAGAAGAAAAGACAGAATTTGACGTCATCCTGACCGGATTTGGCGACAACAAGATTCCTGTGATTAAAGTCGTCCGTGGGGCTACAGGCCTGGGACTGAAGGAAGCAAAAGACCTGGTTGAAGGTGCTCCTAAGCCATTGAAAGAAGGCATTTCGAAAGAAGATGCTGAAGCTCTGGTGAAAGAAGTTCAGGAAGCCGGTGGTACTGCTGAGCTGAAGTAGTCAATCACTGAAAAAAGCCATCTGGATCTGACCTGTGCCGGACTTTCCGGTACAGGTTAGGTTTCTGTATGCATGTATATGTGTGTGGTTTTTTTCTGCGTATGATTGAAGTGTTCTGCTACACAGTTTACAATCCATACGAGTAGGGGCGCGCGATTCTGTCGGGTTGTGTTCGAAAGTAATGTTGAGTGACTGTATTACAGAAGCTTTTTTTCGTTACGTATTGATGCTGCTTCCTATTTTTGTTTCCGTAAGTTTATCTGCTTCGATCAGTCATCGTTTCAGTCCCATTTGGTCTAAGCAATCGACTCATTGCACTCTCTTTTGAATAGCAAAGTAGTATTGAGCGATTTATCAGGCTTTAATTTAATCCAGCGATTCGCTTTTAATGCAGCATTTGGGGCTGTATTCTCTCGAGGTGCGCGCTGCGGCTCCTCGCTATTCTTGGTTTGTGCTCTGATCAGTCCTCCCGCATCAACTGCGCAGAGCATTTCCACATCTGGCACCAGGTAAGTAGAAAAGAACATCTTAATGCCGATTCCAGCACAGCGAACTATTCCCACTCATTCTGTCAAAAACTTTGGTAAGATTGAACATAGTTTTGAGTTGTCTGATTTAACACAAATTCAGACTTCGTCCTATGCGAGTTTTCTTCAGGCCGACAAATCGCC
>JAGQQP010000336.1 GCA_020426085.1 Planctomycetaceae bacterium
TTTTCCCGCATCCAGGCTCACTTTCGAACAGTCAATTGAATCACTCTATGCCAAAGATGACCAGCATCTGCTCGATTATCTGGAAAGCAAAAAGCTGTTTGGTGGCGATGAATTTGTCTTCGTTGCCTACACCGTGCCTGGTCTGCTGGAGCAGAAAGAGGGCAAAGACAAAGCGGAAGATCAACATTCGCCATTGGAAGAAGTTCGCAGCTTCTCAAAGGAACTGAGTAAAATTCCGGGCATCAATGCAGATGTCAGCCAGAATCTGGCTGACGCACTTTCCCCACCGAAGCTCAATATTTTTCTGCAGGTTTTACTCCGCAGGAAACGGGATGAACTGATTGAACTCTCGCGCGGCGTGCTGATTGGTGATGATAATGAAACGACCGCCATTGTTCTCCGTTTGCTTCCTGAAGACAAATCTCCTGTTCCGCGCAGTGAAACTTTCAGACAGATTCGCGAGCTTGCACATGCTCACACTCCGCGTGCCTTTGTTGTAGGCGAGCCGGTGCAGGTCTACGACATGTTCCGCTATGTGGAAGAAGACGGTGACGTGTTGTTTAAAGTGTCGCTCAGTCTACTCGCTGTCGTGTTACTCATTTTGTTTCGAAGGCTGCGCTGGGTTTTCCTGCCGTTGCTGGTTGTGATCTGTTCGATCTGGTGGACGGAAGCCTTACTCGTTATAGGGAATCTACAGTTGAGCATGGTCAGTTCCATGCTCAACTCTCTGGTAACGATCATTGGTATCGCCACTGTCGCACATGTCGCCGTTCATTTTCAGGCTTTGCAGCGAGAAAATGTTTCCCGACCGGCTGCCATCAAACAGACCATGGTCGAACTGTTGCCCGCGATCTTCTGGACCTGTGCGACTACCGCAGCCGGCTTCCTGTCGCTACTCACCAGCGAAATCGCTCCCGTTCGCAGTTTCGGCATCATGATGGCTCTGGGAACATTGATGGTACTGATCGCATCTACCGTTCTATTGCCCGGCGGCATGTCACTTGGCTATATGAGTGCACCGGCAAAACATTCGTCCGATAAGGGGCTGGAGCGTTATCTTAAACAGGTCTCGCAGATGAATGAACGTTATCCCAAACGCATTCTCTGGGCGACCCTGTTCTTTGTCCTGTTCGCCTCGGCCGGATTCACTCGGTTAACGATTGAGACCGATTTCAGTAAAAATTTTCGCGACTCCAGTGATATTGTCAAAGCGCTCGATTTCGTCGAAACCCGGCTGGGTGGCGCGTCTACCTGGGAAGTGAATTTCCCGGCCCCACCGCAGTTGACTGAAGAATATCTGGAGCGTGTTCGCGCACTCAGCGAAGACCTGCGTAAGGTGAATCCCCCCGATAAAACACAGTTAACGAAAGTCATTTCCATCACCGATACACTTGATTTCGTACCGAAAAAACCGTTTGCTTCGGACCCCATCCAGTCCAAGCTGGAAATGATTCAGGATCTGCAGTCCGATTTCGAGAGCAGCATGTATAACTCCGAAATCGGCCGAATGCGTATCATTTTACGTGCGCTCGAACGTCAGTCTGCGGAAGAAAAGCTCTCGCTGATTCACAAAGTCGATTCCCTGGCAAAGAAGCATTTCCCCGGTGCGAAAACAAAACAGTCCGATGATAAAACAGAGGCCGTTCATAAAGAACCAGGTAAGGCGGCCGGTATTTTTATTCTACTGGCCTATCTCATCGACAGTCTGCTCAAAGATCAGCTCAACAGTTTCCTGCTGGCAGCCACCAGTATCTGGCTGATCATGTCGCTTGCCTTTCGCAGTCTGAAGCTGGGGATGATTGCGATGGTTCCCAACCTGTTTCCGATTGTTGTTGTCATCGGGGCCATGGGCTGGAGCGGACTGACATTGAATATCGGTACCGCCATGATCGCCAGTGTCTCCATGGGGCTTACCACAGATTCCAGCATCCACTTTATCTCCAGTTTCTTAAGGGAGCGTTCTCACGGTGCCACGACTGTGGAAGCGCTCCGCACGACGCATCACAGTGTCGGTCGAGCCATTATTTATGCAACCTGTGCCCTGGTTGCCGGCTTCAGTGTACTGACTCTTTCGCACTTCATCCCACTGATCTATTTCGGAGCGCTGGTCAGTGTCGCCATGATTGGTGGCATGTTCGGCGATCTCGTCCTGATGCCGATTCTGTTAAGCCTGTTCTATAAAGACAAAGTCGAATCAGCTGCGTAATGGAAGCGGCTTGTATTTGCGCTGGTCCATTCCCACATAACGGGAGAGCGGCTGATAGAGGTGATTATTCTCACTCTGCTCAACAATATGTGCTACCCAGCCGACAAGACGTGAAACAGTGAAAATCGGCGTGAACAGTTCCGGTTCAAATCCCAGATAATGCAACAGCCGACTGGCATACCATTCTACCCGGGGATGGACCCGTTGAATTTTTCCCATGATCTCTTCGATTGTGTCGGCAGCGTTTTCCATTTCGTTCTGTCCCTGTGCATCTGCCAGCTGAACGCAATACGATTTCAAAACCGCAGAACGGGGATCGCGGGGTTTATGATGCGAGTTCTCAAAACCCAGAACACGGCGCCCCTTGGTGATTTCCTGACAAACCCAGTCCTCGACGTTACCTGAGTGAATCGCTTCCTGCAGCACATCCAGTACGCCGGTTCCCGAACTGCAGTGCAACTGGCCATTAATTGAGCCGATGGCAGAGCAGACCGCAGAGTACAGCGGACTCCCCGTGGAAGCCACGACACGCGCAGCGAAAGTAGAAGGGGACAATCCATAGTCGGCGTAAATAATCAGGGCTGCATTAAACGCTTCTTCTTCGAGTTGAGAGGGTTCGTCCCCTTTCAGCATATTCCAGAAGCTGCCCGCGTATGAGTGATCAAAATTCGGTTCAATCAGACGGTTGCCGCGAATCTGGTGATAACGATAGGAAATCAGTTGAGGCAGCATCGCCAGCAGGTATTGCGCATTAGAGACTTCCGACTGAAAGACACCATATTCCATTTGCGGATCAAAGTGCGCCAGCAGACTTACCCCACTGCGAATCACTTCCATCATGTCGATATGTGGTGGAATTGCCTGAACCGCCGCCATGACAGGCTGAGGCAGAGATCCGGTTTCGATCAGCAGAGTCTGAAAATCAGCCAGTTGTTCATGGCTGGGTAATTCACCGTGCAGCAGCAGGTAAGCAACTTCGATGAAAGCCGCTCCCCGCGCCAGTTCATCAATCGAGTAACCCCGATAGGTGAGTCCTTCCTTGATCTGAGAGATCTCAGTTTCAGTAGCTACAATCCCGGACAGACCGGGGCGATAAGGGTGACGTTCCATGTCTCGATCCTTCCGCACTTCCTGATTACGTTATAGAGAGGCAGTCCATTTCTGGATCAGAGTATAACTCATCTGCCCCGCAGAATCGACATATGATACACCGCGTTTTATCTAAGAATAGGGAAATTATTTACAGGTCTTATTTCAGGCTTGACGTCACTTCGATCAGTGAACCTCTGGCAGGGAATTCAGGGTTCTTCTGTTCCTGTAATCAAACGACCTGCCCCATCTGCCAGCAGCGCTTTAGCGACTTTCACGCCGATTTCTTTCGCTTCAGAAAAGGAACCGGTGACCGAAGCACAAATCCGTTCCCGTCCATCCGCACTCAACACGACGGCTTCCAGGGTTAACTGGTCATCTGCAGTCTGAGACAGACTTCCAATAGGTGCGTGGCAGCCGGCCCTCAGGTGAGCCAGCAGGCTCCGTTCTGCCGTGGTGGCCGCCTGTGTGGAGGGATCAGACAAACCCGCCAGTAACGCTGCGGTCTCCTCATCATCTGCCCGACATTCAATTCCCAATGCTCCCTGTCCCACTGCGGGATATACTTCCGGAGGCTGCAACAACAGGGAAGTTCTCTGTTCGAGCAGTTCCAGACGCACCATACCGGCTTCTGCCAGGCAGAGGGCATCATAGTCTCCCGCATCCAGTTTCTTCAGACGGGTTTCCACATTGCCGCGCACTTCCAGCATTTGAAAATCGCTACGCTGATGCAGCAGTTGTGCCCGTCTCCGCAGACTTCCGGTACCGATCCTCGCTCCAGCAGCCAGGTCGGTAACACTCTCCACAGCTTCCGATCCATGCGGGAAAATCAGCACATCGTAAAGTGGCCCTCGTTCCGGGATGCCCGCCAGTTGTAAGCCGGGTGCCTGTTCTGTGGGGAGATCCTTCAGACTGTGAACGGCCAGATCGGCACGACCATCCAGTACCGCTTTCTGTACTTCGCGGGTGAACACACCCAGGCCGCCAAACTGCGAGAGCGGGGACGTCAGATCGCGGTCCCCTTCCGACGTGATGTGCACGATTTCAATCGGACGTTCACTCGTCTGCTTTTTCAGCAGATCCGAAACGTAGTAGGCCTGCCATAACGCCAGGTTGCTGGCGCGGGTTGCAATCCGCAAAGGACGTTCTTCAGACGTCTGGTTCATCACTCCACTTTCCACTTCTACTCTAAATATCTTACGGTCGGCGGTTCAGTTGCCCTGCCGGTAGTGAACCAGAGGTTCAGGTTACTTCGAATCCTCGGGTGGCTGGTTCGGGGGCTCGGGGGCCGAACCATTTGAATCAGTCGGTTCGTCAGTTTTTGTATGTTCGCTTTCGATTGTTGATGTCTGTGTGGTCGGAATCGGAGGTGCAATCTGGACTTTAAATCCTGCCAGCTTGCGGTCTCCCAGCAGTCGCTTTCCTAATTCTTCCCGCAGCAGTTCATCGGTGACCCGTTGTTGAGGAGGGACCAGAACACCACAAGACAGACAGAACTGAAACGCCTGGTCGACGGTGAGATTCAAATCGACGATTTCACTTTTAGGCACACTCATTGTATAGCCTGTTACCGGCATCGGGGAGGTCGGTACCAGGATAGCCACCAGAGGCTCTCCCGCGGTGACGGTCATCTCCAGCATACTGTCTCCGGTAACAAAGCCCAGTGACCAGATACCGCGCCGGGGATATTCAATCGCGACGACCCGGCTGTAATCCACGGTTCGTTCACTGAAGAAAAAGTCGGTCACCTGTTTGACCGAAGAATAGACGTTGCTCACCACAGGGAGTTTTGCCAGTACATTCTGTTCAAACTTGACCACCATCCAGGCCCCGATCCGTGCGGTCACGAAACGTCCCAGAAAATAAAGCGCGACTACTGTCAAAGCGACC
>JAGQQP010000337.1 GCA_020426085.1 Planctomycetaceae bacterium
TGAAAGGGCAGTACTTCTTCCGAACCATCAAACCGGTCCCCTATCGGGCCGGTCGCGGATTTCGCACGCCGCATATTCATGTCGCGGTCAGTAAGAACGGTCAGCGGATTTTAACCACACAGCTGTTGATCAATGGTCATGAACTCAATGAAGAGGATGGCGTTTATCGACAGATCCGCAACCCGGAACAGCGAAAATCCATTCTGGTTGACTTCAAACCCCTGCCGGATTCGAAACTGGGAGAACTGGCTGCCAACTTCGATATCGTTCTGGGAAAAACCGCGGAAGAAAATCCCGATGGGACGATCAAAGGCGGGATTGGTAAGTCAGAACTGACGAACAGAGGTCGCGGCCCACGTCCTCCTCGCAATCAGTAAGCGTCTTTCTGTTGTTCCTGTACTGCGAACATGAGCACCGCTTGAAGTCCCGTTACTGATTCAGGATAATGATGATTCAATCCTGTCTGACTATTACTGTCAGGCAGGGCTTTTTGAATACACTTCTCCTGGCTCGGGGCGATCATGAATATATCCCAACGCATTGACAAATATCTGGCAGGACCGGAAGCGCTGCGTCGCGCTATCGAAGGTATGTCTGCTGCAGACCTGGACGCTGCTCCGATTCCCGGTAAATGGTCCACGCGGCAGGTGATCTGCCACATTTCCGATTTTGAACCGGTTTACGCAGACCGCATGAAACGTGTGATTGCAGAAGAAAATCCTCCCCTGTTAGGAGGCGATCCAGATCTGTTTGCTGCGCGTCTCGCTTATGAACAACGGGACCTGGAAGAAGAATTTGAGTTGATGACGGCTGTTCGAAAGCATGTAGCCCGGATTCTGAAGACCCTCAGCCCTGAACAGTTTGAAAGAACGGGACAGCATTCCCGTGACGGCGAATTGTCTCTGGCAACATTGCTGGATCGGATTACCAACCATATTCCCCATCATATTCAGACGATCCAGGAAAAACGGGATGCCCTGCAGGTCTGAGGATTCTTCTGTTTGATTTTGAACCCGTTCTGATATGATTTCAGGTGTGACTTATTAGAACTGTGTTTCAATGGATGGCGTGTTATGACAAATCTTGGACTGGAATCCAGTGTGACAGAGTGGGTGATTGAATACCCGGAAGTACAATGCGTGCTGGATTCTGTGGGAATTGACCAGTCCTGCCAGGGGAAATCACTCGAATATGTCTGCCGCCAGATGGATCTGGATCCCCACCTGATACTCAGACAACTGCATGAAGTGATCGAAGATGATTCGGCAATCAATGAGTAGCTGATCCGGAACAATCATTCCGATCCTCTCCAGCAAAATGGTACTGTGTACACGCGGTCACTTTCCTGCCTTTCTTTCCCGGCAAAGGTCTGGAACCCCCTTTACCCATATTACAGTATGTCATACACTCCCGGCGCGGGTAGCCATCAGACGAGACAGAGGAGTAAGACAGGATGCAGAATTTATTTGGTAAAAAGGGATTAGTCACCGGAGCTGCATCGGGAATCGGTCGTGAAATCGCACTGCAACTGGCTGCCGAAGGGGTTGATCTCTTTCTCTGGGATATCGATGAAGCGGGTCTGAAGGAAACAGCAGAAACGGTTTCTCTGGTAGGAGTGGAAGTCAACTCCCGTCTCTGCGATCTGTCTGATTCGGAACAGATTTCTGCTGAAGTTCAGTATCTGGTTGATACCTGGGGAGAGCTGGATCTGCTTGTGAATAATGCGGGGGTGGCTTTCTACGGGCCGACGCATACGATGACTGCGGAGCAGTGGGACTGGCTGCTGGCGATTAATCTACATGCACCGATTCAGATTACACGCGAATTTCTGCCGTTATTATTAAATCGACTGGAAGCACATATCGTGAATGTTTCCAGTATTTGTGGCCTGGTCGCCGGTGCCCGTTTCAGTGCCTATCAGGTCAGTAAATATGCCCTGCAAGGGTTCAGTGAAGCTTTGCGGGCGGAATACAGTCGCTTGGGACTGGGAGTTTCTTCCATTTGTCCTGGCCCTGTGAACACACGGTTATTCGAGTCCGCTCCCTGTGGACGCGAGGGAAAAAAAACGCCGATTCCTCCCCGCTGGATCTGCACCACACCCCAGCAGGTCGCACAGAGGACGATCAAAGCCATCTATGCTGATCAGGGATTATGTCTGGTGGGCTGGGTGGCTTATGCCTTGTACTACCTGAAACGGATCGCACCCTGGTCGCTGGATCTGGCGCATCGCTTCGGCCGTCGTAAACGGATGAAGAAAAAAGCAGCGCAGCTGGCTCTGTATGCCGAATCACAGCCCCTCAAGGAACAGGCAGCAGCGACCCGTTCCAAAGCAGCCTGATCTGGTCTGTCGTTTGAACTCAGGTCTTTTCCCCTGGAAGCGACAGCGGTATCTGCTTTTCTCCAGCGTTTCCCCGTGGCTGAATTTGTTTCCAAGGCAGCGATCATCAGCAATTCCTGCCATTTTCTGCCTGAAAATGATGTGATTAGAAACGTGCTCGGCTGACTCCCTCACTCCTTTTTCAATTAATCATTGACAGCTCTTGTTTCAATATTATATATTATACATAATGCATTATGTATAAAAATTGAATTTTTGTCAGCTGATTCAGGCAGAGGTGACAGCCCTGATCACTTACATCGAAATTATTCTGGAGGCTGTCTATGAACGCGACGATTTCTCTTTCGCCCCATCCCTTGCCGGTCAGTTCACTCAGACTGGACATTTTCAGCCAGATTCTGCTGTCCATCTTTACTGGCGAATATCCGGCGGGAACGCGTCTTAAGGTACAGCATCTGGCGAAACAGTATGGCGTAAGCAGTACGCCGGTGCGGGAAGCGATTGTCGAGTTGACCGGAATTGGTGTAGTGGAACTGTTTCCCAACCGGGGGGCTGTTGTTGCCCCATTCGGGATTCCTGAAATTCGAGAGATGTATCACGTGCGTCGAATTCTGGAAGTGGAGTCGGCCCGTTGCGCCTGTGAGTGCAGTGACCTGGAAGAAATCAGACAACTGTTATCAGAGACAAAGTCATTGCAGCAGGCGACACGCGATGCTCGATGGACGGTGCTCTGTTCGGATATTGATAAAAGAACGCACACCGCCATCGTGAACGCCGCCGGCATCAAACGGCTGAAAGCAGAGCTGAATCGATATGATCGCCTGATGCATATGGTGCGGGTGTTACTGAAAGATTCCGAATTGTATCTGGATCAGATTCTGGAAGAGCATCTGCAGGTTCTGGAGGCGTTACTTCGTCGTGACCAGGATGCTGCTGCTGCTGCCATGTCCCGACATTTACAGGCGACCTGTGAACGCGCCGTCGAAGGGATCTTCGTGCGTGGTATTCCGGAGTCGGAAAATATTCATTCTTAAAACTTGAGCAACCTGCAATCCATTTTGAATTGCAGCCCTGACCGCTAATTCTGTTGTATCTTGGTATGACTGCTGGACAGGTTATCGAATTGGCAAGTAGGATAGATACAGAATTACCTGAATTGAAATCTTGATCAACCTTGACGGAACTGATGGCTGAAGTGAATTTTGAACTGACAGAACAGTCTGACCGGAAACATCAACCAGCAGCCAGCAGGTGTGCGGGGCGTTGCGTGATTCTGATTCTGTTTTTTGCAGTTCACCTGAGTTCTACTGCCCTGTCACAGGAATCCGGAGTTGAGACGACCGAAAACCGGATTCACCGGATTCTTCAGAAGGCCTGCTTCGACTGCCATAATGATGATCTGGCGGAAGGGAAGCTGAACCTGCAGCAGCTCGACTGGAAGCTGGATGATCAACGGCTGCGTCAGCGCTGGATTCTTGCCTACGATCGGATCGCCGCGGGAGAAATGCCGCCGGATCGAAACGATCTTCCTCAGGCGGAGCGTGATCAACTGCTGAAAGAACTGTATCAGTCTCTGCAGGCTGCGGATACCGCTGAGGTGGCGCTCGAAGGGCGGGGGCCTTTACGTCGGCTGACGCGAGACGAGTACGAACAGAACCTGCGCGATGTGCTGGCACTCCCTCACCTGGATATTCGCGACCTGCTGCCTCAGGATCGAGAACAGAAGCATTGCAATAAAGTCGCATCGGTTTTGGATATGTCGCGCATTCAACTGGACGCATATCTCGAAGCGGCAGACCAGGCTTTGCGTCAGGCGGTTGCTTCGGGAATACAGCCGCGAAAGCAGGAACATCAACGTCTGCCTGCGACGCGGATGTTTTTGACCGCGGAGACCTTTGGTGGTCGTGAAGCGATGTTCTATGCAAAGGATTCACAGATGGTGCCGCTGGCGGGCGGAGACCTGGCCCGGATGCGTAAAGAGAACACGCACGACCCTGAAATGGAACTGGCAATTTTCCGTTCTGCTTCGTGGCCGTATTACGGTTATCCTGATGTCTTCCAGGCGAAGGAGCCGGGGGCCTATCGCATTCGGTTTTCCGCACGAGCGGTCCGGCAACAGCATGACTTCAGCCTCCGACCCGCCTGGAAATCGATAGCGATGAATTTTCGTGCGCGAAAACGTTCCGGTCCCGATGTTTCGGGGGATGTGCGGGCGACGGGAGAGACTTTTGATATCCAGCCGGAAGGCGGCGTCTATGAAACGACAATCCGTCTGAAGCAGAATGAAACGTTCGAATACAGTCTGCTGGGGCTGCCGGTTCCACGGGCCATCAATCCTCCCAATGCGCCTTTGTATTATGATTTTCCTCCAATGCCGGACGGCGGACATCCCGGTGTGGCTTTTCAGTGGCTGGAAATTACAGGGCCTCTGGATTCAGAAAGCTGGCCGCCCGCTTCGCATCAACGGCTGTTTGGATCCTTGCCGATTCGAACTGCGGAAAAAGGGACGTTGCCGGTGGAGCTGGTTTCCACAGAGCCGGAACAGGACGCGAAACGTCTCCTGCGACGTTTCATTCAACAGGCCGAACGCGCACCGACACCCGAGGATGTGATTCAAATTTACGAACGACTGGTGACAGACGAACTACAGGCTGGAACTCCGCTGGCAGAAGCGTTGCTCACCGGTTATACCGCGTATCTCAGCGCGCCCCCATTTCTGTATCTGCCGGAACCTCGGTCGGACTCGCCACAGTATCAATATTCAGTTGCAGCACGACTGTCGCATTTTCTGGGGAACTCGCGCCCCGACGCCGAGTTAGATCAGCTGGCAGTGCAGGGGA
>JAGQQP010000338.1 GCA_020426085.1 Planctomycetaceae bacterium
TCGGTCTTGAGTTTGATCTCCACCTGGGCTCCCAGGATCTCTCGCAGTTGCTGCTGGAGATCAACCAGATGATTCGTCATCTGTGGTGGTGCCGCCGCTGGTTGCTTCGTGTTCTCGAAGGGGACGGTATCAACTTCACCTTTGAGGATCTTCCGCACCTCGGCTTCAGTCTTACGGACCGAGAGTGACTCTGACTGGATCTGCTCGCAGAGTGCCACCTGTTTGTCGTTATCCAGACTGAGCAAGGTCCGGGCATGACCGGCGGAGATTTTTTCTTCCTGCAGCGCCTGCTTGACGGGTTCTGCCAGATCCAGCAGGCGGATCATATTGTTGACGGTCGAACGATCCAGACTCAGTCGCTGAGCCAGCTGCTCGATGGTACTGTCGAATTGTGACAGATAGTTTTTGAATGCCTGCGCCTTTTCGAGAACATTCAGATCTTTACGCTTGAGGTTCTCTTCGATCGCGACTTCACAAACCTGTCGCTCTTCCAGGTTCAGCACGCGACAGGGAACCGTTTTCAATCCGGCTTCGCGGGCCGCCTTCAGACGACGCTCGCCGGCAATCAGCTGATATGCCCCTTCGTAAGGACGGACGAGCAGAGGCTGCAAAATACCATGCTGACGGATACTGCCTTCGAGTTCTTTGAGTGAGTCTGCCGCGAAATCCTGCCGAGGCTGGTAGGGATTGCGTTCAATCAGATCGATATCAATCTGGTCCTGCTCGGCGGGAACGAATACTTCCTGTCCCTCGGGAGCCTGGCCATCACCCTGCTGATCGGAATCGGAGTCAGCTCCGCGTCCGAGTAAAGCATTCAAGCCGCGACCTAATCGACGACGGGGGGCACCGGGAGTTTCTGTGGGATCCACCTGTGGATCTTCTGGATTCTGGTTTTGATCTTCCATGACCTTCTTCTCTTATAATTAAACTGCCTGAAAATAACGGAGGGTAACACAAGGCGCGGGATTCTATTTCGAATTTCGAAATGAAGCAAGAGGGCTTTCGAATACCACCCAGATGACTTGACTGTGCCAGGTGTTTCACGTGGAACACCTACTTTGCCTGAGTTACTTCACAGCCTGCAGCAGACTCCGTCTGAAATAGCCACGTGATGCCAAACAGCATTGAGTGATGATTTATCAAGACTCGATGTTTCACGTGGAACACCTGATTTGCCAAAACTACCGTGCGCGATATAGCAGGACCGGCTCAGTTTCAGAGGAGTCACCGGGTACAGATTGATTTAACCTGACCAGAAGGCTGGGTGAGTAGTCATAAGAGTGAACCAGTTCAAAACGGTCTTTCACTGCCGCGAACTGTTTCTGAAAATTCGGATCTGTCGTCGCATGGGGACCCGCGACCAGATAGGCGGGATTCCGTGACGAGAGAGAATTCAGAAACTCCAGATCAGCAACCGGACCGGTCAGAGGATGCCCCTGTGCTTTAAGGTAATAAAACAGACCAGGCTCGGCGTAGGTATAGAGAATCGCATTCTCGCTGTTATCACCTGAATCGGAACGCAGGTCAGCCAGGATATTCTGTGCGATTGATTCGAGTCCTGTTCGCGGCTGCCAGGCCACCAGAGTCCAGGGTTTGAATATGACGACCAGCAGCACAGCCACTGCCACTACACCAACCGCCGGCTTGAAACGGAAGCGATTCTGATCTGATCTGGAGCTGGACTGGAACAGTTCCGAGAAGGTTCCCCCTGACCTCTGATCCAGCCAGCCAGCCAAGGCAGCGGTTCCCAGCCAGGCAGACATGGTCCAGGGAATCGTCAGACGGGGATAGGGATAGTAAAGTGGAGTCGCCAGCAGCAGTCCACAGAACCAGGCAGCCAGCAACCAGGTCGCCAGTTCGCGATTCAGTTCTGATTCCGGTATCTGATCTTTCTCAGATGAAATCGGAAACAGAAATCTTCCCGCAGAGAAAAACAACTGCAACAGAATCCCGATCACTGCCAGCAGACCAAGCACGGGACTGATCCCCACAAAAGCAGAGAGTAGCATGGGAGCGGAAGCAAACAGACCCAACAGGATCAGGTTCCACGTGAAACCTGGCGAGGGACCATCGGAAGAAACGGAAGCAGCAGACACCGACCTGACTGTTCTCCAATGAACGACCAGAACACAGAGTACCAGACAGACCATGCCCAGGCTGAGAAAACCAGAGGTGCCTTCCAGCATTCGATGGTTCTCCCATTGACGCCGGAAGGAATCGAGCCAACCCGAGAACCCGACGATGTAGCGACTGTGATTAGCCGAGACGACCGAATAGCCACCCGACTTCTGCAACCCGATCAGTACGGGAGACCAGACCAGAAATCCGATGGCCGCAATGACCAGCCACCGGAGAAAATATCCGGCAGTCTTCTGCAGCTGACGTCGACGAAACAGAACCCACGGAATCAGACCCGAGATTCCCACTGCCAGTGGAAGCCAGCCATTGTATTTGATCGACCAGCCAGCGCCTGTCACAATGCCCGCCAGCAGGGGCCATTTCCAGTCTTCGGAAATGAAACTTTTCCAGGTCAGATAGACCGCCAGCAACAGACAGAAACCGAGTCCCACATCGGTGAGTGCGACCCGGCTGTAGAGCAGATGCAGGTCGCTCAGACTTGCCAGCGCCAACGCGACCAGACCTGCGGAAGGACCAAACCACTCACGGGCCACCCACCAGATCAAAAGGACTGTCAGTATTCCGAAGAGGAGCGAAGGCAGAAATACTCCCAGCGGTCCACTGCCGAGGAAGATCATCGACCACTCAATCAGGAACGGGAAGAGTGGCGGTGCATAATAAAATCGTCCCGGGTACTCGGCCCCCTGCTCTGCGGAGAACCACAGGTTCGATGCGTAGATACCCTCGTCAAAATGCTCGATCGCTGAATCTGAAAGAAACAGAATACGCAACAGGCATCCCACCAGCAGGATCAAGGCGACCATGATCATTTCCGAACGCGGAATCGATGTCGTTTTCTGAGTTGTCTGCTTGAGCCGTGCCACGTCCTGCTTTCAATTTTGATGTCGTTTTAATGATCAAATCCAAGTTTCCAAATTCTACAGGAACCGTGGTCCTGTGCCTATCAATTCCCCTGATTCGTGAATTATCATAGTCTGAGCAGAAACAAGAGTCTGTAGAATGTTGACGGGACAGAACAGGATTTTTTATCTCGCGTTGGGATTCTGATCTGTTCGCCTATAATACAGTGAACGATGTTATCGAATTTTCATCTGGAAGACAGCCCTGTCCGAAGCGGTTCTGTCCAGGTTACCCGAACAACATTAGCACGAGAAGAGAGAGATTAATTCGATGAGTACTCCAGCGAACCTGTATGACGAAGCAGTCAAAATTTATGAAGGCGGAAATATTGAGCAAGCCGTCGAGAAGCTGAATGAAGTTCTGGCGATGGATGAAAACTTCACCCTGGCCCATTCCGCCATCGCTGTGTACTACCAGAAGCTCGGCAAGTTTGACGAAGCCATTGCCCACGCCAAGAAAGTGACCGAGCTGGAACCGGATGACCATTTTTCGTATCTGCAGCTGTCGGTGATCTGCCAGCGCTGTGGACGCATTCACGAAGCAGAAGATGCCCTGGCGAAATCTCACTCAATGGGTCAGGGAAAATAAACGGTTCGATTCTGACCTGATAAAACACAAAAGCCCTCACCCGAATTTCGAGTGAGGGCTTTCTTGATTCTCAGATCACGAGTTTATCACTCGTCAGTGATCACACGAAATGGTGACTCTTCTTCCGCTTGAAATGGTGACGGGGCTGCAGGCTGGTCGTCGCGAATGACCTCAAACGGATTTTCGATTTCGGCAGAGACGGTCGCGGACTGCTGTTGAATGACGGCTGGTTTTTCATCGAATGAAATTCTCGCAGGTTCCGCGGGTGTCAGTCGTTCCCGGGAGACAGCCTGACGGACGGAAGCGGTATTTTCAAGCTGTGCAATTTTCAGAGGCGAGGTCGTGTTAAAGAGACGACCATCTGGTGACTTCATTCGAACAAGCAGAGTCAGTTCTGAATTGCGAGGCGTGGTCTGCCAGGGCAGTTCAAAACGGAATCCGGAACCGGCAAAGCCGGAATACCAGTGAGAGCGAACTTCCTGACTGTCGAAGGTCCACAGACCAACCCGGCGATTTTCTTCGGGCTGATTCAGATCGACCAGCTCCAACTCGAATTCGGCGGGCAGCTTGACCGTTTCCCCATCTGCGTCATGGGGAGTGATGACAGTCGTCCAGAGTTCATCTCCCTGTTTGCTGTCCAGGTCAACGCCCCCCGTCAGCAGGCTGTTGACCTTCACACCAGTGACCCTGTAGAGGGCTTTGGTCTGCTCAGGCAGCAGGCTGCCGTTGGATGCTTTCGCCAGCTGCTTCGACATTTCTTCAGACTGATGTCGTGCCGATTCCAGCGCGTGTTGCGACTCTTTCAAATCGCGCTGTAAGGCAAAGATACTGTCTTCCTGCTGACGCAGTCGGGCTTCCAGCAAATCAGAATGACCGCGACCTCCACACCCCATAAGGGTGAGAATCAACAACAACGACATCCATGTCGTAAGGTATTGCTTCATTGGAAATCAATTTCAGCAGAAGACGTCTCTTCTGCCCTCCTCTAAATCAGATTGAAATTATTCTTTGGTCCCGGGCAGCTCAAGGTGCTCCAGAACGTTATCAATCAGACCGTACGATTTGGCTTCCTGGGAGTCCATGAAATTATCGCGGTCTGTATCCTGTTCAATTTTTTCGAGCGTCTGACCAGTGTGATGCAGCAGAATCTCATTCAGACGCCGCTTCATCTTCAGTACTTCTTTCGCATGAATTTCCAGATCGGTTGCAGTTCCCTGCATCCCGGCCAGAGGCTGGTGAATCATGATGCGGCTGTTGGGCAACGCATTGCGTTTTCCAGGGGCTCCCGCGGTCAGCAGCAGTGCCCCCATACTGGCGGCCTGACCGATACAGTAGGTCGCAACATCACAGGAGATGTACTGCATCGTGTCGTAGATCGCCATCCCCGCGGTCACAGAACCACCGGGTGAATTGATGTAAAAATGGATGTCTGCTTCGGGATCATCGAACTGGAGGAACAGCAGCTGGGCGACCAGACTTTGTGCCACCTGGTCGTTGACCTGTGACCCCATCATCACGATGCGGTCCTGCAGCAGACGACT
>JAGQQP010000339.1 GCA_020426085.1 Planctomycetaceae bacterium
GGAAGCGGGAGTGTCACCCGGAGTGATTGCCATGCGGTTTCATCGAGGACTGGCGCGAGGCACGGCGCAATTGTGCCGACAGTACTCTGACCTGCCGGTCGTGCTGGGAGGGGGCGTCTTTCAGAACCGCTGCCTGGTCGAACTCCTGGTGGAAGAGCTGAAACTGAATGGTCAACCAGTGGGACTGCCAGGCAGGATTCCTCCCAACGATGGCGGGCTGGCCGCCGGTCAACTGGCGGTTGCGATCGCCCGCTTCAGACAGGAAGGGGGCGACGCATGTGTTTAGGAATTCCTGGTCAACTGGTGCGGTGGATCGAACGAGAGGGAGTTTTTTCGCAGGCGGAGATTGAATTCGATGGCGTGCGCCGTGTGGTGCATATGGCCTGTGTGACCGAGGCGGAAGTGGGGGATTATATTCTGGTGCATGCAGGTATTGCGATCAACCGGATAGATGAGAGAGAGGCACAGCGGATTTTTGAGACGCTGGCTGAGTGGGGGGATGATGAGGGCTGGCATGGAACTCCGCCTGATGGGGGAGGGGACCGACCATGAAGTACCTGGATGAATATCGAGATCCAGCTGCCGCAGTGCGGTTACTGGATGAAATTCGACGCGTCTCCACCCGCTGCTGGACCTTGATGGAAGTCTGTGGCGGGCAGACACACAGCCTGTTACGTCATGGGATTGCCGCTGAACTGGAAGGGACCGTGGAATTGATTCACGGTCCCGGGTGTCCGGTCTGTGTCACCGATCAGGCAGATATTGATTTTGCCTGCCAGCTGGCAAAACGGTCTGACGTGATCGTGACCAGTTTCGGCGACATGCTGCGTGTGCCCGGCAGCCAAGGTTCTTTACTGGAGGCCCGGGCCAGAGGGGGGGAGGTGAAGATTGTTTATTCGCCTCTGGATGCAGTAGAGCTGGCACGCCGACATCCTGAAAAACAGGTCGTGTTTTTCGCCGTCGGATTCGAGACGACGGCCCCCGCGACGGCACTGGCGGTGATGCAGGCTGCGCAGGATCAGCTGGCTAATTTCAGTCTGATTGTTTCGCATGTGCGCGTACAGCCTGCGATGGAGTCGCTGGTTGAGTCACCGGAACACCGGGTACAGGCTTTTCTGGCAGCCGGTCATGTCTGCACGGTGATGGGATATGAATCCTATGATCAGTTCGTGGAACGCTATCAGCTGCCAGTTGTTGTGACCGGATTCGAACCGCTCGATTTACTGGAGGGGATTCTGGCGTGTGTCAGACAGCTGGAAGCAGGTGAAACGCGGCTGGAAAACTGTTATTCCCGAGCCGTTCAATTGGCTGGAAATCAGTCCGCGCAGGATCTCGTGCAGGAGGTCTATCAGATAGCGGACTGTCGCTGGCGCGGATTTGGTTTCATTCCGTCCGGGGGGCTCTCACTGCAGGAGAAGTGGCAGCAGTTCGATGCACGCGTGCGATTTCCGGATTGTGGTTTGCCGGTCATTGCCAATTCTGAGTGTCGCAGTTATGAGGTGATGACCGGCCAGATCAAGCCGCCTGAGTGTCCCCGTTTTGGGAAGCAGTGCACACCTGAGACTCCTCTGGGAGCGCCCATGGTCTCTTCAGAAGGAGCCTGTGCTGCTTATTACCGTTATGCGGGTGTCTGAACAAATAAGTCGATTGTTCAAAGTGAGTGTGGAGCAGGATGGAAAACCAGCAACAGAATATGACCGGCAGCTGGCAGCTGAATTGTCCTGTCTCGATTCCAGCCGAAACCGACTGCGTGACGCTGGCACACGGTGAGGGGGGGCGGCTGTCTCGAAAACTGATTCAGGAACGCATTATCTCTGCTCTGAAAAATGAATTTCTGGAAACTGCGGATGATGCAGCTCGACTGCCTCGCCTCGAGGGACCGCTGGCACTGACGACAGACAGCTTTGTGGTTTCCCCCCTGTTTTTTCCGGGAGGAGATATTGGCAGCCTGGCGATTTATGGAACCGTTAACGATCTGGCTGTCAACGGAGCACGTCCGCTCTGGCTCACACTGTCGTTGATTCTGGAAGAGGGCTTTCCCCTGGTTGTTCTGGATCGCGTGTTGCTCAGCCTGGCAGAAGCAGCGCGGAGTACGGCGGTTAAGATTGTCGCCGGTGATACCAAGGTGGTTCCCCGGGGGGCCGCCGATGGTCTGTTTATCAATACTGCGGGAGCAGGCGAACTGATTGAACCCGTTCCGCCGGGACCTGCATTTCTGAAAGAAGGCGACGAACTCGTCGTCAGTGGTCCCATCGGACAGCATGGAATGGCTGTGCTCGCAGCGCGCGAACAGTTGCAGTTTGATCCTTTGCCTCAGAGCGACTGCGGTTCCCTGTTGAATAGTGTAACGCAGTTGCGGGAAAGAATCGGGGACCGGATCTGCTGTCTGCGGGATGCGACCCGGGGGGGAGTGGCAGCAGTGCTGCAGGAATGGGCTGAGTCCAGCGGTTTGACGCTGAGTATCGATGAACGTGCTATTCCTGTCACATCCGGAGTGAGGGGGATGAGCGAATTGCTGGGACTGGATCCCCTGCATATTGCCAATGAGGGGACCATGCTGATTGCCGTCCGAGAAGGGGCCGGTCAGGAAGCTGTCTCTGTGTTGCAGTCGCTCTCCGAGACAGCGGATGCCCGGGTGATCGGTTCCGTCAAGACCCGGGGACTTGTGCCGGTGACGGTAAAACGGACACTGGGTCCCGAACAGCCGCTCCATGATCCTCTGGGCAGTCCTTTGCCGCGCATCTGTTGAGCTGTTTCTCGCTTCCGGTTTAACTGCGGTCAATTGTAAACCGGAGGTTCATGGGTTGTGAGGTATCGCGTAACTGTCGCTCGTGCTCCTGATTATGGAGTGAGTGATCATAGTATGTCTCCATCGCTGTCAGAATTTCGCGCCGACTGACGATCCCCAGGAGAATTCCATTTTCGACAACAGGTAGATGTCGCAGGTGGTGGTTGATAAAAATGGAGACAATCGAGAACAGTTCCGTATCGGGGGTAATACAGATGGGGTGTGAACTCATGATGGTTCGTACCGTCTGTGCCGGGCTGGGGTTGCCGAAGAAGATTTCATTTGACAGAGCATCCAGACAGTCCCGTTCGGAAACAAAGCCGATGAGAGTGTGTTTCTGATCCTGTTTATTGACTACAGGTGCATTCGAAATCTTGTGTTTCAAGAGAAAACGAATGACTTCTGTCAGCGTCATATCCTGGGTCACAGCTTCGACGTGCCGATTCATGAGATCCTCGGCGCATGGTATTTTCTGCTGGTCATTCATGGTTTTTATCTCCTGTAAAATGGTTTGGTTTGATCTCAGTAAGTTTATTCAGCATCTTTCAAGGCTTCAAATCCGGTAACGACATCTAACAGTTCTTCGGTGATGGCCGTCTGTCTGCGTTGATTAAATTCTGCCTGTAGATTGATCAGGCGTTCTTTGATGTTTCGTTCTGCTGCCTGCATGGAAGCGATCCGGCTGGCATTTTCACCCGCCAGCGATTCCGCGCAGGCTCGAAACAGCGATACGAACAGGTACTGTTGAATCAACCTGGACAGTAAGGTTGTGCGATTCATGGTGTAGAGGGGGAGTGAGCGTGATGTGTTCTGGCTCTCCTGCTTGCGGTGAAACTTCGTCGGGTCAACAGGCAGTAGCTGCACAACATGCGGTTTATAAGTCGAAGCCGATTCGCGCTGGTTGTAAAAAATATAGATTTCACTCAAACGCCGCTGATGCCGCCACTGATCAATTTTAGCGAGCATTTCAGAGACCAGGGGGGCAATTCCCGTAGCAGAACCAGGCAGGTTGAAATCGAAATCAACGTCATGGCCCGAATCCAGTGTTTTCCCCAGCATTCGTGACCCAACGACCATCCAGACCTGATTTCTTGTCTGGAAACTGGAATCAGCGAAATAGTCTGCAGCATAGGAATCCAGCTGTTCGTTGAACTGCCCGCACATTCCCTGATCGGAGCCAAACAGAATCACGCCGATTGTGCCTGCACCAGCGCCATCTGGTAAATTCCAGCGAGGTTGCGTCCCGGAGAGTACCATTTCCAGTCCGCAGTAAACGGTATCCGAATAGTCTTCCAGGGAATCGACTGCCTGCTCGTACTGCCTGATACTGACGGCGGCCAGCGTTTTCATGGTGCGCACCACCGATTCCAGATCTCTGGTGCTTTCAATATTTCGTTTTAATGTTTCGAAATCCTGCATCAGTTCAGTCGGTCTCAGAAGGTGGATTTTGGGATTGCTGAATTAATTCGGTGACGGTATTCAGAACCGATTTCTGCTCGGACTCTGTGATTGGTTGACCGGCGAGGATCTGTTCGCTCAATTCGGGAAAATCATTGTCGAGTATGCGCTGTACCGCTTCTTCCAGTTGATGAATTTGTGGTAAGTCGATTTTGTCAAACGCTCCTCCCGCCATGCCGATTAACACAGAGAGTTGCTCGGTCACGGACAGAGGTTGATATTGGGGCTGTTTAAAGATTTCACGCACACGCCTGCCACGCTCGAGAGTGGCGAGGGTTTCGGAATCGAGTCGACTGCTGAAACGGGAGAAGGCTTCCAACTCCTCAAATTGGCTGTAAGACAGCCTGAGATCGCCTGCGACGGTCCGGTAGGCGCGAAGTTGCGTTTTCCCGCCGACGCGGGAGACGGAGCGGCCTACATCGACAGCAGGGAGAATTCCTTTCTGAAACAGTTGCGGCGAAAGGTAGATCTGGCCGTCGGTGATCGAGATTAAATTCGTCGGAATATAGGCAGAGAGGTTCTGCGCTTCCGTCTCGGCGATCGGTAATGCGGTTAAGGAACCTCCTCCGAGCCGATCCGCTAAATGGGTGGAGCGTTCCAGCAATCTGGAATGCAGGTAGAAGATGTCGCCGGGGAATGCTTCGCGTCCCGGGGGTCGTCTCAGCAACAGCGATAATTCGCGGTAAGAGCGGGCGTGTGAGGTCAGGTCATCGTAGATCACGAGTACATCCTGTCCCCGGTCCATAAAATATTCTCCCAGGGTGGTCGCCGCATACGGGGCGACAAACTGCAGACCAGGGGGGGCGTCGCTCTCACCAACGACGACGGTTGTGTATTCCAATGCGCCTTGATTCCGCAGGTCATCAATCACTTTGGCGACTGCCGTATTCCGCTGTCCGATCGCGCAGTAGAT
>JAGQQP010000033.1 GCA_020426085.1 Planctomycetaceae bacterium
GATTTTGAGATCCGAAAGATTATCGTGAACCTGATTGAGCTGTTCTTTGGCCCAGCTGGTCAGTTCAAGTTGAGTCTGTTTCTGATCGGGAGTGAGTGGCGGCGGTGGCGCGGAAATATCGAAGTCGGCTTTTTTGCCAAGCGACATCTGCGACTGCAGATCCATGCTGAGAAACTGACTGCGGAGTGTGGAGAGCAGCTGGCGATACAGGTGCTGCCCGTCGCGGAAACGGACTTCCGATTTCGTGGGATGCACGTTGACATCGACCTGAGACGCGGGCATGTCGAGATACAGGAACGAGATCGGCTGCCGCCCGACCATGAGCAGACCGCGATAGGCTTCGGTCAACGCGTGCTGCAGCGTGCGGTCCTGAATCCAGCGGCCGTTGAGGAACAGATACTGCCCTTTGCGGGTCGACTTGTTTTCACTGGGATGCGAGACGTAGCCCCAAATACGGATGTCGTCGACTTCGGATTCGACCCAGATCAGCTGTTCGGAGAGATGGCTGCCATAAAACAGGCGGAGCCGATCGAGCAGATTGTCAGAGGGGGGGAGATCGAAGATGACTTTGTTGTTGTGCCTGAGCACCATGTAGAGCCGCGGATGCGCGAGGGCAGCCCGGGTGAACTGCTCGCTGATGTGACCGAACTCGGTCTTGGTGGTTTTGAGAAACTTCCGCCGCACGGGAGTATTGGCAAACAACTGCCGGACTTCGATGGAAGTTCCCAGCGGACAGCCACAGGGCTGCGGTTTGCCGGGAGTTCCGGTTTTGACTTCGAATTCGAGTCCCTGGGTCTGGTCGGCGGTACGCGTGCGGATGCGGAAGTGACTGACTTCCGAAATCGAGGCGAGTGCTTCGCCGCGAAAACCCATGGTCTGCACGCTGAACAGGTCGTCGGCGGTTGTGATTTTACTGGTCGCATTGCTGGCGACCGCGAGGAGCAGGTCGTCGGGATGAATGCCTTCGCCGTTATCGACCACACGGATGAGGTCGGCACCGCCGTTCATGATGTCGACTTCGATACGGGTGGCAAGGGCGTCGATACTGTTATCGAGGAGTTCCTTGACCGCGCTGGCGGGGCGTTCGATCACTTCGCCAGCGGCAATCTTGTTAATGACGCTGGTATCGAGTTGATGAATGCGGGAAATGGATTCCACGACGGCTTTCCGTTCCATGGGCTGATCAGTCCGACTGATGAATTAGTTAATCTGTGTGACCTGTTTTTAACGGTTTCGAAGCAGAATCGCAAGAAAGAGCGTTCGAGAGGAGTGACTGTGCTGAACACAAATTACAATCATCTACGAAGGTTGACTGCCCCAGCGCTGATGGATTTCGTGCCTGATTCCCAGATGATCGCAGATGCGGGCCGACATGAAGTCGACCAGATCGTGGATGGTGACCGGGTTGTGATAGAATCCGGGCGCTGCAGGCATGACGATGGCGCCGGCCTGGGTGAGCTTAACCATATTTTCCAGTGGGATGAGCCCGAGCGGTGTTTCGCGGGCGAGCAGAATCAGTTTGCGGCGTTCTTTGAGATGCACGTCGGCAGCGCGATGAATGAGATTACCACAGGCGCCGGAAGCGATACTGCCCAGGGTCCCCATCGAACAGGGACAGATCACCATCCCATCGGTCAGAAACGAACCACTGGCGATGCCGGCGGAGAAGTCTTTGTAGTGGTGGTAGATCAAAGTTCCCTGTTTGAGCTCGGAATCGCCGAGGACGGAGCTGAGGGCGAAGTCTTCACTGTGTGTCGGTCTGAGCTTGCGGATGACGCTGTCATCGGGCTGACTGGAAGAATCGGGGAGGAGTTCGCCGGGATTGAAGTTTTCCAGATCGATTTTCAAGCCGAGTTCATGCCTGAGAACGTGTGCGGCAGATTCGCTCATGGTGAGATGCACGGTGCGGCCGGCGGCCATCAGGACTTCGATCAGGCGGACAGCATAAATGGCGCCGCTGGCGCCGGTCATGGCGACGACTACATTGGACATGAGGAGACCTCACAATCTTTCATTGAACGTTATTTCGAAACCGCTGGTTTCACGCCTGTGTACAGAGTGGCGATGCCGAACGTGAGCGGATACCAGCGTGTGCCTTCCAGCCCGCATTCATCCATCAGGTCGGCTAAGGCTTTTCCATAAGGGAATTCCGAAACCGACTCGGGCAGATAGTTATAGGCGGACTGTCTGTTGCGGGCGAGTAATTGTCCCATTTTGGGGAGGATATGTCGAAAATAAAATTGATAACAGGCGCGAAACAGCGGATTGGTGGGGATCGAAAATTCGAGGACGGCCACCTGACCGCCGGGCTGACAGACGCGGATCATTTCTTTGAGGCCCTGTCGGGTGTCGGCGACATTGCGCAGGCCGAACGCGACGGAGACGATCTGAAACTGATTGTCGGCGAAGGGGAGTTCCTGGGTGTCTGCTTCCAGAAAGGTGAGCTGGCTGCTGGTATTTTTCTTCAACGCCAGCTGCAGCATTTCATGGGTGAAGTCGGCTCCGACGACCTGCGTTTTGCCGCCTGCTTTTTTGAGATAGGAGAGGGCCAGATCCCCGGTGCCGGTACAGACATCGAGAATGGGGGCAGCGCCGGTGGGAGCGACTTTCCGCACGGTGCGCCAGCGCCAGTAATAGTCGACGCCTCCGGAGAGGAAGTGGTTCATGAAATCGTAGCGGGGCGCGATTTCTCCAAACATCTGCTGCACACGGGAGCCGGTTTTATCTACATTCATAACTTCAGGATCGTTTCATATTTTCAAGACAGGCCGAGTTCATTCAGACGGCTCTGGACGCGTTCTAATATTTCAGCGGGCATCTTCAAGGCAGACGGCCATTCGCGGGGATGCCCTTCTGCTGCGGATTTACGGGTGGCATCAAGACCAAGTTTGTGGCCGATACCCTGCACGACTGCGCTGTGGTCGTCATCATCGCCGGGCCCTTCCGAGCGAATCAGGTCGCGACCGGGATTGAGATTCGTGCTGACGCGGTACCAGACCTGCTGTTCGTCGTGCACATTGACATCAGCATCGACGACCACGATCAGCTTCAATGATAATAGACTTTCCAGACTCCACAATGCATTGACGACCCGACGGGCCTGCTGAGGATAAGATTTATGAATACTGACGAACATCAGATAACGGCCTGCACCGGCTTCGGGAAAATGGATGTCGACGAGTTCGGGGACCATCAGCTTCAACAGTGGAAGAAAAATACGTTCGGTCGCCTGAGCGAAGAAACCGGCTTCGGAAGGAGGAGCAGCCGGGATCAGCGCGTGCCAGATGGGATTGGCCCGATGGGTGACCGCGGACAGATTCAGCGGCATCACCGTTTCAGCCGGGCTGTAATAGCCGGTGGCATTCGCGACAGGACCGACTTCGACAGGGTCAGAGGCGGGATCGATAAAGCCTTCCATCACGATTTCCGCCTGCGCGGGGACATCGATTTCAATGGAGCGGGCGCGGACCAGTTCCAAAGCATTGTTTCGCAGAAAGCCACCAAAGGCATACGGGTCGGTCATTTTCGGCAGCGGTGCATGAGCCGTATAGAGGCCGACCGGATCGCCGCCCAGCACGATGGCGACGGGCAGTTGCTGACCGCGGGCCTGGAATTTCTGCAGGAGCTGATAACCGGCGTCATGCTGACTCCAGCGGATCGCCAGCTGCTGATCGGAGAGGACCTGGATGGGTCGGGTATTGACGAAACGGGCTTTGGTTTCCGGATCGAACGTAACGATCTGGGCGGCGGTGATGGTGGGTGCCGTTTCATCGGGCCAGCAGGTGAGCAGCGGGAATTCGCTGAGATTCACATCGCGGCCGAGCTTGACCACCTGCTGACAACTGGCGGTTTTGACGATACGGGGTTTGATGTTGACCAGCTGCGAGAACTGCGGAATCATTTTCAGCGAATCGAGCCAGCCTTCGGGCAGATCGGGGGACAGGAGCCCGGCGACACGGTCGGCGATGGAATCGAGCGAATCGGTTCGCAGAATCTGTAACAGTCGAGGGAGGCTGCCGAAGAGATTGGTCAACACGGGGATTTTGTGGCCGACGACCTGATCGAACAACAGTGCAGGTGCGGAGTCGGGGGGACTGGATTTCACGACCTGTTCGGTGATGGCAGCGATTTCGAGCTGTGTCTCTACCGGGGATGAGATCCGGACGAGCAGCCCTGCTTCTTCAAAGTTGCTGACGAATTCCGCCAGATGGTCCGCATGCATCATTATGGTGTTGTTCATAGAAATTCGGAATGGCATTGATTACAGTCAGGAATCATAACCGATTCATTACTGTCAACAAATGATCGTGGCTGTGAACCTCTCAGATTCTTACGATCCCAGGCCTGTCATCGCCATTTAAGCCCCGGAAACGCACTTATGCTGCAACGTTATCTGTTAGTCTGGCTGATTCTGCTTTCTGCGGCTGCAATTCTGTGGGACAAGATCCTGCCCGGTACGTTCCATCCGTTTCATGAATCGAAGCCATATCTCTCGTATTTATTTACCGCCACGATGTTTGTCATCGGTTCATTACTGCCGCCAGATGAGGTGCGGGCGGTGGTTCGGCGCTGGCATCAGGTGCTGGGCGGCACATTTGTGCAATACACGGTGATGCCGAGCCTGGCTTTTCTGATGAGCCTGTTTTTTATCGATCAACAGGAATTACGGATTGGAATTATCCTGGTGGGCTGTGTGCCAGGGGCGATGGCTTCGAATGTGTTGACACTGGCGGCGCGGGGCAATGTGAGTTACTCGGTCTGCCTGACAGCGTCGGCCACCCTGCTCTCACCTGTCTTTGTGCCGATTGTGCTTTACCTGGCTGTCAGTGGGACGGACATCAATGCTGCGGAGCTGGCGAAAGATTCGTTCTTCCAGTTACTGACGCAGGTTGTTTTGCCGGTGATCGGAGGGCACCTGCTGGCTTTGTATCACTCCGGGTTCAGTCGATTGATGCAGACTTTGGGGCCTGCTTTCGCGAATTTTTCGATCCTGTGGATCATTGCGACGGTGATCAGTCTGCAGGAAGCTCAGCTGAAGCAGGTCTTTGCCTCGCTGGCGGTGGCACTGCTGGTGATTAACCTGCTGGGCTATCTGTGCGGCTATCTGGCTGGAGCAGCGATTCGACTGAATGAGTCGATGCGGCGGGCACTCACATTAGAAGTGGGCATGCAGAACGCGGGGCTGGGAGCAGTTCTGGCAAGCCAGCTGTTTCCGGGACAGGAAATGATCGCATTACCGCCGGCATTGTATATGTTTGGCTGCATGCTGACCGGAACGATTCTGGCACAGTACTGGTCACTGAAGCGATTTGAAGAAGTGACCGAGCCCTCAGCTGTGCCCGCTGAAGATTAAGTTTCTTCGAGGCGGGCCTTGAGTTCGTCGCGTTCTTTTTTGGTGATATCCAGATCGAACATGAGATACTTCACATCCAGACGTAATTGAGCCAGCGCTTCCTGAATCAAACCGAGGATTCGCCTGCGACGCTTTACCGATTCCACGACACGTGAGTAAGAGACTTCCAGCAGCAGCTGCTGTTCGCGGGGCAGTTCGGCGATTTTTTTGCCCAGGTCGATTACTTCGCGGGGCAGACTTGCACTATCTGTTTCGTCGGTGAGTCGGATATTCATAAGTTTCAATTCTCAGCTTGTGCCAGTACTTTCACGATCAATGATTTCATCAAGGGGATGAACTGAAAGCCAATAGAACAGATTTCATGCCGAATATGAATATTTAATAAAGGATTTACCCTAAGTCACTACATACAGGCCTGTTAGAACTACATTTGATCATACGCTCTCAAATGACAGATTCACAAAAAAGAGAGGCTTCGTCTTGGCTTAGATTGCAATTTCTTCTAAAATCCTCTGAGAATGTAGTCATTTTTGGCAATGTTATGGCTGGTTGTATTATGGCAACACCTTTGTTGACTGACTGCAACGAAAACCGGACAGCGTACAACATTTCGTAAAGAATGCTGAACGGTGATTGGTTTGTGGAAAATGGGGAATATTTTCCACAGATGAACGGGATTGAAAATCATATTCCAGAATCACCAGGATGTGTAAATCAGTATAGAAACTGCAGCATTACGATCATTTTTATCCCAGGGATGGGTTCGAGTTCAGGCATCGATGCCACATATATTGAATAAGCTGTTTCAGAGTCACCTCTGCCTGCTGGTCTTTTTCTTGACGGGACTGTTCAGCGAGCCTGTACTGCGCGCAGAAACCTATCATGAAAATTTCGATGATACCTCTCGCGTCAGCTGGGAAGTGCGCATTGACCCTAACCAGGCTCAGAAAAAGTGGCATGTCCGTAATACTACGGTGATGCACTCCGGTGCTGCCTGTGAGCATCTGCAGGTGGCGACAGGAAACCTGGGATCACTGATTGAACTGTCTCACCCACTCCCTTCCAGTCGAATTATCAACGAGCTGACTGTGTCTTTGTGGCTGAAATCCAACCGACGCGGGACGCGCGTGGGCCTGGAAGCGGTGCTGCCCCATCAGATTGATCCGGAAACTGGTGCAGTCGCCCGCATTTACCTTATTGGGGATACGTATTCGGATGAAGGCAACTGGCAGCAGTTGAAGTGCACGACCACCGAAGCGCTGGTGAATCAGTCACTGGGATTGTTACGCGGACGCAGTAAGCTCCGTCAACTGGATACCCGTGAGATGTATGTGGAACGGGTTCTGGTTGTGACGCGTTCTTCCTCAGATCAGGTCGAATTCCTGCTGGATGATCTGAAACTGACCCCGATTGTCCGCCCCAACGATTCGATCATGCAGACGGCTGCGGCGCTGAGTAAACAGAATGCCAAGCCGATCGTGGAATTTCTGCTGGACCGGGTTCAACTGGAGGGAAGACCATTCTTTCCACGTATGTCACAGTATCATGGCGAAAACCTGGAATCACTCAAACAGGCAGGTCTGAATATTATTGAGGCCCCCCAGTTTGATGATTACCGGTTTCTCTCAGAACTGCGCAACCAGGGATTATGGGCCATGGCAACGCCACCGCGTCCCCAGGCTCAGGATGGTACGTTTCTTGCCTCGCGCGATGCGACACTGATCCCCTTTGATGAGCAGACAGCGCCGATTGTTTTCTGGTATCTGGGAACACAAATCCCCGGCAGTAAGTGGAATGAAATCCGCAGTCGCGTCGGTCAGATTCAAAGTGCCGACCAGCAATTCAAACGACCAATCATGGCAGATGTCCTTGGGAAAGAACGGCAGATTGCCCGGGAAGTTTCGATGATTGGTTCCAGCCCGCGTATCCTGAACAGCGATATCAGCCTGCTGGAATACCGCAATACACTGATTGAAAAAACACGTTTTGCCCCGGGACGATTTCTCTGGACCTGGATCCAGACGGAACCGACGTTTGCCAATGCACGCTGGCGTGATTCTTCTAATAAACTTCCAATTGTCATTGAACCTGAGCAGATCCGACTACAGGTCTACGCCACCCTCTCTTCCGGTTGTCGTGCGGTCGGTTACTGGACCACGAACCGACTGGACGACACGAGTGCTCCCGGTGCACTGGAACGCAAACTGGTGATCGAACAATTGAATCGGGAGATTGATCTAATCGAGCCGTGGCTGGCAACTGGTTCAGTGATTTCTCATGTTCCGTTCAAGCTTAAACAAAAGTCGACTCCTCAGATCACTCAGTTAGGGGTTGATTTCAAGCAATCCAGTTCCAAGCGACTGCAAGTGAACGAACAGCTGTCTGAACGGGAAATGCAGCTCCAACGGGAAAAAGCTACGGCTGAAGAATTACAGGCAGCGGTCATTCATTCTGAATATGGTACATTGATTCTACCGGTCTGGTATCGCGACGGAGCCCAGTTTGTACCCGATCAGATGGCGGGTAATGACGCCACGATTGTCATCCCTGGTGGAAATGTATCCGCCTCGGTCTGGGAATTAAGTACGACCAGAATCAAGAATCTGGATCGGAAACGTGTGAACGGTGGCGTTGAAATCTCGCTTCCCAAATTCGATATGACGTCAATCATCATTATGACTTCCGATCAGGGACTGATTGAGAAACTGCGAAAAAAAGTGGCACTGATCAGCCCGCACGCCGCAGAAACCAGTCTGAAACTGAGCCGCGCCAAGCTGGATCGCTGTCAGAAAACAAATGCAGAACTGCTGGAACTGGGCGTGAGCCAGGTTGCACGTATGGATGGACCAGCCATTCTGGAGCGGGCCAGGGAACGGTTGAGCCAGGCAGAGTCGGCGTTTTCCGCACAGGATTTTCATAGTGCCCACAATGCGGCCCGCGACTGCAGACAGATGTTGCGAATCTTACAGCGAATTCAATGGCGGGAAGCAACCAGGACTCTTTCCCTGTCCATGACGAGCCCTTATACCGTCGCTTACAGTACCCTGCCCGATCACTGGAGAATGATTGAACAGATTGGCCGCAGTGCAAAACGCATTGATCCCAATATGCTGCGATCGGGCGATTGTGAAGATATCGACACGATGGTCGGCGAAGGCTGGACACACGTGCAAAATGCGATTGAAGGAACTCAGGCGATTGCCGAATTGTATCCTCGTGACAAACGATCGGGCGATTTCAGCTTGAGATTGCTGGCAGCCCCACTGAACCGTAATGAAGTTCCACAAAATATCGAAGGTCCGCTGGTTCAGCTCACAACTCCTCCCCTGGCGGTTCGCAGTGGGCAGATTGTACATGTCACAGGCTGGGCCAAAGTATCAACCTCAATCACAGGCAACCCACTGGGGGCAACACTGCAGGACAACATCATGGGACAGGGCGGCGCTTTACATTGGAATGAAAAGAGTGAGTGGCAGAAGATTGATCTGATCAGAGAAGTGCCACAAAGTGAAAACTTCGTTCTGACACTGTCATTAAATGGACTGGGTGCGATTCTATTCGATGATTTACGGGTAATGACCTATACTCCTGAGCCCCGAATCTACCAACAGACTCAGGGGTTGGAAGCGCTGCCTGCAAAAGTAACCGGCTCGTCAGGAGTCGAATTACTGAACAAGGTTCCGAAATAAAGTCTGGAATCGTGACGGAAAACGGGTGTCTCCGAATCCTGTAAACGCGTTCCCCGCTCTCTCGGTTTTCTTACAATTCCCCGGTCAAAACAGGCATTTTATGACAGCACCGGCGAAAACCTCTGTAAAGCTTCGGTTCACGGTTTCCCCCGACACTTGAATGACCGGGCAGAACTTGATAATAAACAGTATAAACAGAGTGAAAATCTGGCTCGGGGTTTTATGCTCTGTCAAACAGTTTTCAGACCGCATCTAACTTTAATCCACAATCGATATGGTGTTGTCAATCAGAACTGATGTTCTGAGAACGATAACGACTGGCTGGATTAAAGATTGAATCTGCGGAAACTCAGAGGCCATTCTCTCGATCGTCTTTTCCAGTTCCCTGCTGTTTCCAGTTTGTGATGAACATTGTCTCGTCAATTTATCCGGAAGCGAAGCAGGTTCAGATCAGATATCGTCGTGTCGGATCGGCTTAAAGATCATACAGAACCAAACTTTTTATCACTTTTAAATTGAACAGGAAAAACCAATGCCGATTGCAACCCCAGCTCAATACGCAGCGATGCTGGATGCCGCTCAAGAAGGTAACTATGCCTACCCCGCGATGAATGTCACTTCGCTGACCACAATCAACGGAGCTTTGAAAGCATTTGCAGATAAGAAGTCCGACGGAATCATTCAGGTTTCAACCGGTGGTGGTGAATTTGCTTCCGGTCTGGATCAGAAAAACGCCGTTCTGGGGGCGATCATTTTAGCAGAAGCCACTCACCGACTGGCAGAAAAATATGATGTACTGATTGCTCTGCACACAGACCACTGCCAGCCCGGTAAAGTTGATTCCTTCCTGAAACCACTGATCGCAGAAACCGCTCGTCGTCGCGAAGCCGGTCTGCCGAACCTGTTCCAGTCTCACATGCTGGATGCTTCAGAACTGCCTCTCAAAGAAAACCTGGAATTATCAGTTGAGCTACTCAAGTTGTGTGCGGCCAACGAAATCATTCTGGAAGTAGAAGCCGGTGTGGTCGGCGGTGAAGAAGATGGCGTGGATAACTCCGATCAGCCAGCCGACAAGCTGTATACTTCACCAGAAGACATGGTCGCTGTTTACGAAGCCCTCAATGGACTGGGACGCTACATGTTCGCCGCCACCTTCGGCAACGTGCATGGCAGCTACAAACCAGGTGCCGTCAAACTGCGTCCGGAAATTCTGAAACTGGGTCAGGAAGCTGTTATCGCCAAGTACGGTAAAGAAGCAGAATTCGACCTGGTATTTCATGGTGGTTCCGGAACTCCCGAAGATCAGCTGCGGGAAACACTGGAATACGGCGTTGTGAAAATGAATATCGACACCGATACTCAGTACGCCTTCACCCGTCCTGTTGTGGATCACATGATGAAGAACTACGACGGCGTATTAAAAATCGATGGCGAAGTCGGAGTCAAGAAAGTTTACGACCCACGCAGCTATCTGAAAGCCGGTGAGAAGGGAGTCGCTCAGCGTATGGGTGAAGCCTGCGATGACCTGTTCTCCAGCGGAAAAACGATTTTCGGTAAAGTCTGATTCACTGCTGTGATTCAGTCGAAAAACTGAGATTCAAGTGAGCTGTTTCTTTTCGAAGCAGCTCACTTTTTTTATGAGCTGCGTGCTATTCGCTGCGAACCACGTCCATCTTCGACATGTTGGACAGACGCACGACCAGAATTTTCTGAATGTCTGCTTTGGGACCTTCTCCACGGAAAAACAGGTGCCCTGCCGAGTTCTGCTTGACTCCATCGGTGGCAGTGATGATCGCCATCTCACCTACGTTCAGAGTCACTTCAAACTTCTGGTTATAGAAAGGGCTGGTATTCTGGCGATTTTCCAGCTGCCAGCCAATTGTCGTTGGTGTACGACGTAACTGCTGTGCTCCGTAATGCACTTCGGGAGTAAACTCCAGTTTCGCCCAGCCATCCTGTACTTTATGTGCTTTGACTCGCATCACGCAGCGGGCTTGTTCAAACTCTTTGATTTCCTCAGGCTCTTCATCGTCGCCTGTCAGCAGTTTCAGGCTGCACTTGTCATAGAAGTCACTGGTTTGAATATCTGTAGGCACGCCCGACCTTAACATCAGACGTCTGCCGGACAGCAGTAGTGATTCATCTTCCCGGGAAAGACCTCCCAGATGCGATTTTAAACCGAGGAGCGTCTGCAACGCCATGGGGGGAACCGAACTTACATGGCCGACTCGCAGACCATTCTGATTCAGATTTTCCTGGTCCAACAGTTCAATGGCTCCGATTTCATCCACTTCATTCCAGAGTGCCGATCCCAGCAGAGGGTCTGTAACGGGACGTTCAATAAATACAATTTCGACCTGCATGGCATCCTGAGATACCGGAATTGCAGGCAGTTTGTTGACCGTCTGTTTCTCTGCATACTTCTTCAAACCGAACACGGCACTCTCTTCCATTAATGCGCAGCCTGATATTTTGACGACCAGTAAAACCAGTGCCACAACCACCAAACAGGATCTGAAAGGGAGTAACTTCATGAAAGGTTTGATTGAGAGAGGTATCAGTTTGAGAGATCAATGCGCGACAGGATATCGCGATTTGAATTGAAGGGGCCGGGAGTCTAACGGGAATCAGATTTTATGTCAATTTGAAAATCCCGAAATGCCGCATCCTGCTGAACCGGCGGGGTTTGGACCATAATTACGCTACTCTCGATCAGGAAACAACTTGGGAACCGTGGCTCATATTGCCTTGTTTGACTGCTCCAGCTATGATTTGCCTGCTTCAGTTGAACCCGACCCAAAACCGTATTCATAAGAACAGACATCGTCCTGATCTGAATGATTTCGACGACAGTAATTGATTTAAACTCATGACATCTGCCTCTGAAACCCGGAAAAATCCAGAATTACGAATTGGCGCAGGCCAGGACTGTCATCGGCTGGAAGCAGGTTACCCGCTCATCCTGGGTGGAGTCAAAATTGAATTTGAACTGGGCCTGGTGGGGCACAGCGACGCGGATGTGTTGCTGCACGCGATCACCGATGCCCTTCTGGGAGCGGCCGGCCTGGGGGACATTGGAGAGATGTTTCCCAACACGGATGCCCGTTGGAAAGGTGCCGACTCCGGTGACCTGTTGAAAGCAGCATTCTCAGAAGTACAACAGGCCGGCTGGCAAATTGTAAACCTGGATTGCACTATTTCGGCAGAACGTCCTAAACTAGCCAGCATTAAGCCTCAGATCAGGAAATCGGTCGCAGGGTTACTCGATCTGGACGAACAACAAGTCAACATCAAAGCCAAAACAGGAGAACGCGTTGGCCCCGTCGGTAGACAGGAAGCGATGACAGCAGATGCTATCGTGCTATTAACGCGAACTCAATGAAATTCATTCTCAGACGGAATCTGCTTCATTTCAGGTTCCGCATTATTTTGATTACAGGAAGAAATTCAGGTATCTCACACAATGACACTCAGAATTTACAACACACTCAGTCGCAAAAAAGAAGATTTCCAGACGATCAAGCCAGGCAAGGTTGGCATCTACCTGTGTGGTCCTACTGTATATAAGCATTCGCATATTGGTCACATGGTGGGTCCGGTCATTATTGATACGATCGCCCGCTATCTGACCTATAACAATTATGAAGTCAAATTCGTCAATAATATCACCGACATTGATGACAAGCTGATCAATAAAGCAGCCGAGCTGAATATCTCTGTAGAGAAGCTGGCTGCGGAAATGACACAGGATTATTTCGATAACCTGAATACCATGGGCGTCGATACGATTACCGATTTCCCCAAAGCCACCGACTATATCGAAGCAATGCAGGAGATCATCCAATCGCTGATTGATAAAGATTACGCCTACCCGCTGGATGGTGATGTCTATTTCTCCGCTGCAGCAGACAGTAAATACGGCTGTCTCAGTGGTCGCAAAATCGAGGAAATGATTGCAGGGACGCGTGTCGAAGCCAATGATAAAAAGAAGAATCCGGCGGACTTCGCACTCTGGAAGAAATCACGTCCGGGTGAACCTGCCTGGGACAGTCCGTGGGGCCCCGGTCGACCTGGGTGGCATATTGAATGCTCCGCCATGAGTCGTAAACTGCTGGGTGATTCCTTTGATATTCACGGCGGTGGCCTCGATCTGATGTTCCCGCATCATGAAAACGAACGGGCTCAGTCAGAATGCTGCACGGGTAAAACCTACGTGCGTTACTGGGTGCATAACGGATTGATGCAGGCCAGCGACGCTCCTGGAAAAGTAGGCGGCCAGCATGACCGTCACGGTGATGTCGCCGTAGACCAGCAGGCCCAGGAAGCCGACAAACTCTCTGGTTCGAAAGGAGCTGCATCCGTAAAAGAGTTGTTCGCCGTTCACCCGCCGGAAATCGTACGGTTGTTTCTGCTCTCCACGCATTATCGCAGCCCGATCGCCTTCAGCGATGACAATATCCGTGAGACCGGAAAAGGTATCGAAGGCTTCTACCGCTTCTTTGAAACGTTTGAGCGTATCACAGGTGAAAGCTTCTACCAGCTTCCCACGGCAGAGAAGCGCGAGCAGTCGACAGGTCTGGAAGGAGATCCCGCAGAATACTTCCAGCAGCTTTCCGAATTGCGTCAGCGTTTCCTGGAAGCAATGGACGATGACTTTAATACAGGTGGTGCGATTGGCATATTGTTTGAATTACGGTCGACTTTGAATGCCTTGATTCATTCGCAGAACCTGGAAGGTGCAGGCAAGCAGAACCAGGCAATGATTGATGCCCTGAAAACCGGTGCCAGCCAGCTCAAGGAACTTTCCAACCTGCTGGGTGTGTTCCGTAAAGCCCCTGCCAAAGATTCGGGTGCCGATGACGGACTGGTCAATCAACTGATGGAACTGGTTCTGGAAATACGAAAAGATGCCCGAGCCAGCAAAAACTGGGACATCGCTGATAAAATCCGTGATGGCCTGGCTGCCTGCCAGATTACGGTAGAAGATCGTCCGGAAGGCAGTTTGTGGCGACGCGGCTAATCACGTTTTCTGCGATCAGATTGAATCAATCATGAATCTGAATTCAATGATGGATGAAACAGAGCTAACGAAAGCAGTCCGCTTTCTGGGAATTGACCCGGGATTAAATCGGACGGGGTATGCTTTGTTACAGCAGTCTGCGAAAGGCCCGGTTCTGTGCGAAGGCGGCATTATTCGCTCGAACCAGGAAGCGAACCTTGCTGCGCGAATTCATGAAATCGCTTCCGGAATCCGGGAAGTGATCACCGAATATCAGCCGGACGTGATGGTGATTGAGCAGGTCTTTACAACACCCCGTTTCCCTAAGAGCTCAATCATCATGGCCCATGCCCGTGGCGCCATCCTGTTTGCAGCCCACGATGCGGGCATACCGGTCGTGCATTACACTCCGACTCAGATTAAAAAGCTGATTACCGGCAGCGGCCGTGCTTCAAAAGAACAGATGCAGCACGCCATCAAAACAGAGTTAGGCTTAAAAACCATTCTGGAACCCAATGACGTGGCGGATGCTTTCGCGGCTGCTTTATGTCATTACCACACTATCCGTGTCACCTGTCTGTGATACCCGTTCCTCTTATCGACTGAGCATCCATGATTACAAATATCCGCGGCGAACTGATTGAGTTAAGCTTAACTGAAGCCATTATTTCAGTCGGGGCTTTCGACTACGAAGTCTTTATTCCCGAATTTGTCCGCCGCCAGCTGCAACCCCTGATTGGCAGCGAAGTCAGCCTGAAAACTATTCAGTACATCGAGGGGAATCCACAGAAAGGCAGACTCACTCCACGCATGATTGGATTTATGAGTCACGCCGAACGGGAGTTCTTTGAACTGGTCTGCTCGGTCGACGGAGTGGGAGTCAAAAAAACATTACGGGCAATGGTGCGTCCCGTCAAAGAAGTGGCGACGGCCATTGAGGAAAAGGATATTAAACAACTCACCACACTGCCGGGGATTGGTCCGGCTGTCGCGGAGCGAATCGTCGCAAAACTCAGACGCAAGATGACAAAATTCGCATTGATTGTTGCCAAAGAATTTCCCGCCGACGAAGGCCGCACCGATGTATTCAGCGAAGCCTATGAAGCACTCCTCAGCCTGGGATACTCGGCGACCGAAGCGCGTCACAAAGTGGAAACCATTGCCGCGGAAGGAAAGAAATTCAAAAGCATCGAAGAATTTCTGACCACTCTCTACCAGCAGGAACGCAACTGAGCGTCATCAACAGCTCGTTTTTCTGCTGCTATAATCGCTGTAACCGATAGATTCGTTATCATCTCTGTCTGAATGTGCCTGTCTGCGCATCTCGTGAGCTTCCGATTTGGCCGAACAGTCTGACTGAACTAAGTTTAAGAAATCACTTATCCTGGCGAATCAGTTTATGCAATCCGATTCTTTTCTACTCTCGTCAGATCATTCAGCTTTCATCGTACGATCAAAATTGCAAATCACCAGGCACAGCGGCGTCTCACATTATGGTTGCCAAAATTATCAAACAGAAATCCAGCCCTTACACTGCGCTGAATATTGACCGCTTGAGAATGGGGGTCAAATTACAGGCTCCCATCTACGACGCCGAAAGTGAAAAAAACATCCTGCTGCTGGCCAGCGGCAAGACGATCACCAACACGACCATCCTGAACCTGAAAAAACGCGGTATTCGCAATGTGCGGGTCCATGAACGGGATCTGTTTAACCTGACGCTGGCGCCGGG
>JAGQQP010000340.1 GCA_020426085.1 Planctomycetaceae bacterium
CATCAAACTCAAATCAACCCGGCTGGTACCCGCCCTCGACCCGACCGGAAGATTTTATCAGCATGGCGAAAATGACTATCGCTTCCGGCTGCCTCCCGGCTGGCATGTTGAGGAAAACACTCGCAATAAAGTCCAGGATGAGATCTTCGATACGGTGGTCAACCGGGATCGTTCGTTGATCCTCATTTGCTGGAAAGGACATGAAGACGTTAAGGATGCCCAAACCGCACTGCAGCAGTATGTCAAAGAGAAAGAGCAGGAAGTCAAACAGAATCCACAGATCGCACCCACTGTGGGGTCCCGTTACTATCAGCTTGTCAGTGTTCCTGCGGCTCGCGTCGGTTATTACCTGCCCGGACGCAAAAGTGCCGTGTTCCGGATTTCGTTTGTCAGTAACAACAGGCGGCACGTGATCAACGTCATCAAAACAGGTTCGGCTCACCTGGATGAACCCTCACCCGAACTGGCTTCTTTATTTAACTCGATCGAATTTGATCTTCGTCAGCCAGTCAGACCTGCCGCTCCAAAATCACCTCTGCCAGCCCCTCCTGCAGTGGAGCCGGTACCGCAACCCGATTTGACTCCCCCGCCGGTTTCACCGGCAACGCCGACTCAGGCACCGGCACTGGCCGCGGCGACGCTCTCCTGGAAGTATGATGACAAAGTACATTCCGTCGAAATGATTGACTTCGAACAGAACGCGACAAAAAAATATTACGACCCCACCGGAAAACTGATTCGTTATGTCCGCCCTGATCAGTCTCAGATGACGTTCGCTTACGACTCGCAGGGCCGGCTCATCAGCAAAACCCGCTATGATCAGACCCGGGAACAATACACGTATGACGGGCAGGCCGATCGACTGGCGTCCGTTACGGACCAACTCGGAAAGGTTTCTATCCATTACAATCCGCAGGGGCTGATTCAGGAATTCATTGATGCACACGGTGTGACCTCCCGTTTTGATTATGATCCACAAAACCAGTTACGCGGCGTTCAGCGTTCCGATGGAGAATCAGTGGGATTTGCCTACGACGACAGGGGAGAACTGCAGCAGATGACTTTTGATGGCAAGAACCCGCTTGAGTTCAGCACATCAGAGAACGGCCTCACGACGACCCTCCGCGAGCAGGATGGGGCTTCAGAGTCTTTTGAATTTACTACCAGCGGCCAGCTCCGCCGCGCAACCGATGCCCTCGGAAAGACCACTTCTTTTAACTATGGGCCAGGAGGGCAGCTGGTTTCCACGACCAACCCATTGGGTGAAACCACTCGCTATTCCCATGACAGTGCCGGAAATGTGCGCGTCATCAGCCGTTCTGGCACACAGGACAAGGTGCTCCTTACCTACACGAAAGCCGGACTTCCCCAGTCGGTTACGCTCCCTGGTGACCACAAATTCCAGTTCGAATTCAATCCGTTTGGTAAGATGACCAGAACAACTGATCCGCTCGGTCGTAGTTTTGGTTACGAATACAATCAGCTGCAGCAGCTCTCGAAAATGACCTTCCCGGACGGTTCTTCACGCAATCTGGTGTACGATTCCGCCGGCCGGCTCATTTCCGATCAGCGGAGCAACGATCCTGCCACCATGTATCGTTATGATGATCGCGACCGTCTGGTCGAGGTCACATCCGCCACAGGTTCTATTCGCTATGAGTACGATGAGTATGATCGGCCGACAAGAGTCGTTGATCTCTGGTCGGGACAATTGACTTCGCTCCAGTACGATCAACGCGGACGACTCATTCAGTTGAACGATTCCCTCCGCGGGCGAACCGATTATGAGTATGACAAGTCCGGTCGCCTGATCAATGTGCGGAATGCGCAGGGACAGCAGGTCGAATTCTCTTATGCGGACTCGGATCTGCCGATCGAACGCCGCCAGGCGGGAGGCGAAACTGTTCGTTATGAATACGATCTGATCGGGCAGTTAAAACGTGAAGACTCGACGGTCACCGGATTGAAACGCTACGATTACGATGCTCTGAACCGTTTAAAAGAGTTGACAACTCCTGCGCGGGGCACAAGGCGGTACGAATACAATCTCTCAGGCAACCTGACCCGCGTACAGGCAGGACAGGCAGAATTTCGATATGAATACGATCCGACAGATAATCTGACGACCATCAATATTCCCGGCGGGGGACAGACCCGATTTGAATATGATGGCGCAGGTCGCGTTTTGAGCCGCAAGAATGCCCTTGGGCAACTCCGACAGTATCGTTGGAATAATGCTGATCAGCTCGAAGCACTGACACTGGAGGATGGAAAACAGCTTTCGTATCAGTATGGTGAACGGCGGAAACCGGTGCAGATCACTGAAGGACAGAATGTCATTCGTTCCCATGAATATAATGAGCAGGGGCTACCGGTAACGAGTACAGTTAAGGACCAGCGTTACCGCTATCTGTATGACCGCTCGGGAAAACTGCTGGAAACTCGCAATGAGTCACAGCAGACCTCGGTCGGCTACACCTATGGTAACGGAGATCGCGTCTCTACAGTCCTGCTGCCGGAAGGGAAATCGATCAACTATCGCTACGATGCAGATGCACGTTTGACCCAGGTTACAGGTCCCTCCGGTGCAGAAGTCCGTATTGAATATGACGATCTTGGCAGACGCAAGTCCCAGCTCACCGGCAAGGCCGCCCACATCGAGTATGCCTATCATCCGAATGGTCTGCTGCAGCGTATCGACTGCAAACAGAACGACGGAAAACTGATTTACCAGGCTGCCTATGATTATGACTCCGCCGGACGGATCATCCGCGCGGTGCTTCAGGACAAAACTTTTACCTATGCCTATGATTCCCAGGGACGTCTGAGCGAAACCGTCTATCCCGATGGCCGTCGGGAAACGTATGAGTACGATCTGGCCGGCAATATAAAAAAACGGGGCACAGAAGAACGCAAATTCAATGTCTTGAACCAGTTGCTCAGCACTGGTGAGATCGCTCTGCAATATAGTCTCACCGGCAATCTGATCAGCCGGTCACAATTAAAGGAAACAATCCGCTTCGATTTTGACGCGCTCGACTTTTTGCAGCGGGTCGCTTTGCAGAACAACCAGACCGTCGAGTACGGTTACGACCCCGATGGTCTGCTGGCTTCGCGTAACTCTGCCGGCAAGATGACGCAGTTTCTGCAGGACCGTAAAAACATCGTGGGAGAACTGACCGACGGCAAACTTGATCGAATTTATCTCAATGGAAACGACCTTGATCAGCGGTTTGGGCAGGTCATCGGCAACGAACAGTATTACTTTATCACCGCTCCCGATCATTCTGTCCTCGCGGTCATCAACCAGCAGGGTGAACTCGTCAACAGCTACACCTATTCTCCTTATGGAGAAGTCAATGTCATCGAAGAACAGGTCTCAAACCGCTTCTATGCCAAAGGACGCTATCTCGATCAGGAGACAGGCCTCTATCATTACCGCAGTCGCTGGTATGACGCTGCCTTGTCTGTCTTCATCTCTCCTGATACCGAAGAGGGAACACTCGCGGATCCGGTTACCCAAAACGCGTATCTCTATCTGAACGGCGAGCCCGTCAATCAGATCGACCCCGCAGGCACGACAGGCATCCCGGCGCCCGGATCAACCGGGGCTGTCTGGCTGGAAATTCTTCCGACTCAACCTATCAATCCGACACCTCCCCCTGTTTCGATTCCCAAGATGCCGGTCAACCAGTGGATTCCCCCTGGGATGAGACATCCCTTCGAGCAGATGGAAGCCGCTCGTAGAGCAGCCTGGGCAGCTCCTGCCGAGGCTGGAGGAACTGCTGCGATGACCGCCGAACAGCAGGCTGCATACCAGTCGTTGAAAGCAGGTGGCCTCCCCAACCAAATGACCAGATTAGGCAGGCTTCGCATACTCGGTAGTCGCATGGCTCCCTGGTTGGGACGGGCTGTCATTATTTACGGAGTCTATAATAGTGGCAAGAATATCTATCAGGCCAAAGACCGCGTCGATCAGACAAAACGTGAAGTTAGTATCTGGGGTTCGGTCTGGCTGGGTGCCAAGCTGGGAGGCGCATGGGGGGCAACCGCTGGTGGCATCGGCGCGGTACCCGGTTCGATCCTCGGTGCAATTGCAGGCTACCTTGGCTCCAAACTGATCACCGATCCTGAGATCCTGTTTGACGACGATCCTCCGTTAACTGGTGAAAATCTGATCTACAAGATTCCCATCAAAAAGGATGAGGAAGGGAAACTTAAGGAAATCATCATGCAATTCCAGTTGACTGGTGAAGAAGAAAAGATGGCCGCAAAAGTGACCCTGCTCCTGCCTTTGAGTCAGAAAGAGGGAGCTGAATTAAAGAAAGAACTTGGCATCGACAGCAAAATGACATTCTTTGCACAAAAAGGGGAGGACGGATACTATGTGATTGATGACGACCGATTCAAGAAAGTGATTCAGAAATTCTATAAGGGGATCACTTCAATGGCTGTGTCGATGGGGATGGGGTTTAGTGAAGGCCTTGGAGGCTTTGGGGGAACTTTTACACCCGGTGGAGGGGGGGGCCGCAAAGACGAGACTCAGAAGAAGATCGATAAGGTCATTGCCGGCATTCAGGTGACCGTGCATGAAGCTGAGATCTGGATCAAACCTTCTAAAAATGGCGTGACTGGCTCTGTCACGATTGATGTTACAGTTGATGTTCCAGAACAGAAATCCTCGCGCAAATCAACCGAATTCAAATTTTCTGGACAAATTGCCGTACCCAAGTAACAAGTAAGCAGAGAAGGCTGAACGCATACAGGTGCTATCAAACCATTCCCGGAGTACCGGGCAGCAAGTGACTGTTTCAAGACAAGTTTCCTCGATCGCGATGCGGTCGGTGAAAGATCTTATTTGGATGAAGCCTAAGCCCCCGAACGGTGTCGAGGGCCGAGTCTCTTGTGCTAGGGTGTCTTCGAGTCGCGGGGTTGTTCTTCCGGGATCTTCCCTGCGCGAACAGCATCAAACTGCTTCTGTAATTCCTGCAGTCGCTTCATCGCCTGTTGAGACTTCTCGATGGCAACCGGGTTTGGATTCGACACAGTGCCGATCTGTGATTTCAACGTGTTGAGTTCGTCTCGGACTTCCTGAATCTGGCTGATGATTTGTTGTTCCCTGGCGAGCATCTCCGGCGTTACCTTGACCGGTGGAGAA